>JAZRGI010000255.1:0-1867 GCA_045644105.1 Eubacteriales bacterium
GGCTTGCTATCAAAACGGCGACAATATGACCCCTACAAAAATATTGCGAAGCAAAGGTCTGTAGCCGCGAAGCGCGATGAAGTTTTTAGTCAAGTTTTTTTCAAAAAACTTGCGCAGTGGAGGCGCGTAGCCTCCTCGTCGCCCGCAGGCGGCGAAACAAGACTCGGCGTTTTCTTTTGCGAACTTTTCTTTTGCGCCCGTGGTGTCAAAAGAAAAGTGGCTAAGGAGGCTTGCTATTAAATCTTCTTAAACAACGTTCCGATCTGTTTGCCGTCGAAAAGGTCGTAGATAAGGTTCGGATCGTCGCCGTTCATGATGACCATCTCGCAATCGGCGTCCATGCAGATGGAGGCGGCGTGAAGCTTGGTTTTCATGCCTCCCGTGCCGAGCGCGCTTCCCTCATCGCCTGCCAATGCAAGAATTTCGGGTGTCATAGCATCGACGCGATCAATCAACGTTGCGCTCGGATCCTTACGCGGATCCGCCGTGTATAGCCCGTCGATGTCCGAAAGCAGAACCAATCGATCGGCACCTACACTGACCGCAACCATTGCGGAAAGCGTATCGTTGTCGCCCACCTTGATCTCCTCCGTGGCGATGGTATCGTTTTCGTTGATGATGGGAAGCACTCCAAGCTCCAACAGGCGGCGCATGGTGCTTTGGAAATTGTGATAGCGATCGTCGTTCCGAAAATCCGATCCGGTCAAAAGGATCTGCGCGACGGTGTGATTGTATTCCGAAAAGAGTTTGTCGTAGGTGTACATCAGTTCACACTGCCCCACTGCCGCCGCCGCCTGCTTGGTTGCCATATCGGCAGGTCGCTCCTTCAGACACAGCTTTCCAACGCCCATACCGATTGCGCCCGAGGACACCAAAATGACCTCGTTTCCGCTATTCTTCAGATCGCTCAACACGCGGCACAAGCCCTCCACGCGACGAATGTTCAATCGTCCCGTGGTATGCGCCAACGTCGAAGTTCCAACCTTTATTACAACTCTCATCTTTTCCTTCCTTCCCAATCCGCACTTTAGTGTGCTAATACATTACATTATAATCAAAAAAATTGCTTTCGTCAAGTCCTGAAGCCCAAAAAATACAAAAAAATTTAAAAAAACGAAAATCGGCTTGCAAACGATTCGGCTTTATGATATAATAGTAAGGATAGTTTAAAAAAGGCGGTATATCATGATCACAATCTCCAATCTTAGTTTTCACTTTGGCGGTCAACTTTTGTTCAAAGACGTTGACCTGAAATTTACGCCCGGCAACTGCTACGGCATCATCGGCGCGAACGGTGCGGGAAAGTCGACCTTTCTCAAGATCCTGTGCGGCGAGTTGGAGCCGTCCACGGGTGAGGTATCGATTCCCGACACGGTTCGGATGTCGGTGTTGCGTCAGGATCACTTCGCGTTTGACGACTACACGGTGCTTGACACGGTTCTGATGGGCAACAAGCGTCTGTACGAGGTGAAGGTGGAAAAGGACGCAATTTACGAAAAAGAAGAATTTACCGAAGAGGACGGCATACGCGCATCCGAATTGGAAGCCGAATTTGCCGAACTGAACGGTTGGGAGGCAGACTCCGAGGCTTCGCGTCTGATTCAAGGTCTTGGTATGAGCGACGATCAGCTCTACTTGATGATGAGCGACCTTAAGGAGAGCGAAAAGGTGAAGGTCATGTTGGCGCAAGCCCTCTTCGGCAACCCCGACATCATCATGCTGGACGAGCCTACCAATGGTCTTGACATTGACGCCATTATGTGGCTTGAGGACTTCCTTTCCGATTACTTTGGATCCGTTCTCGTCGTTTCGCACGACCGTCACTTCCTCAACGACGTCTGCACCAACATTGTGGACATCGACTACA
>JAZRGI010000256.1:0-3580 GCA_045644105.1 Eubacteriales bacterium
CGGTCGCCGTCGCCGTCAAAGGCAATGCCGAGGTCATAGCCGCCCTCTACAACACGGTAGCAAAGATCGGTCAAACTTTTTGCGGTGGGAGCAGGTGTGCCGCCGCCGAAGTAGGC
Source organism: Eubacteriales bacterium (assembly GCA_045644105.1). GTDB lineage: Bacteria > Bacillota > Clostridia > Oscillospirales > CAG-272 > UMGS1865. Next base: position 117 of record JAZRGI010000256.1, read on the forward strand.
ATCCTTATTGTCATTGATCAGGTCAACGGTGCAACGAAGGGTTTGCAGAATGACCAAAAGGGGATAGGTTCCCGATCCGTGCATGGGATCGAAGAGAATGCGAAGCGCGCGCTGACGGATGGCATCGCAGTTGAGCATCGAAAGGATGTGATCGATAAAGTCGTTGAAGGGCGTGTGTATATAAGTCAACAAGCCCTGTTCCTTTGCGGCGTTGAGCGAAAGCATAGGAACGGTTGCATCCACGTTCTCGGCGATGATTTGCTCCAGACGGTTGGTGACCTCAATGGGGGCATCGCGTCCTTCCTCCACGATCAGTTTAATGCCGTTGTATGCGGAGGGGTTGTGGCTCGCGGTCACTTCAATACCGTAGTGATAGCCGTGGTGTTGAACGAGATACATGACCAACGGGGTAGGAGTACTGCGCTCCATGAGAATGACTTGGAAGCCCATTGCCGTCATGACCTCGGCGATCCAATTGGACGCGGAGACCGAAAGAAAACGGCGGTCGTATCCGACGAAGATCGGCTTATCGGTTTTGCCCTCTTCCTTTGCAAGCAGGCAGATGGCATAGGCTACGCGGCGGATATTGAATTTGATAAAATCGTCACCAATGATTCCGCGCCAGCCGCCGGTACCGAATTGAATGGGTTGCTCAAAAAGTTCCATGGATTGCTTCATATAAAACTCCTTATTTATAAAATGCTTTTCTACTGTATATATTATAACAGTAACGGGTTTCCCTTGTCAACTGTTATTTTGATAAAATTATTTTTTTCTTTCGCGATAGGTTCCGGGAAGCACGCCGGTGTAGTTTCGGAAGGTGCGACTGAAATAGGATTGGTTTTCAAATCCGCAGGCTCGTCCGATCTCTCCGATGCTCATTCGTTTTTCTGCCAACAAAAGCTTTGCCTTCTCGCACCGCGTCAGATTGACGTAAGAAACGAAGGTGTAACCCGTGATGCGTCTGAATTCTCTTGCAAAATAATATTTGCTCAATCCCACGGCATTGGACACCTCATCCAGTGAGAGGTCGCGTTCGCACTGTGAGCGGATGATGCCGATCGATTGCTTGATACAGGAGAGAAGGTAGGAATTGTTTTGCGACGGTGCGCCCTGAATCGAATGATCCCGACACAACAGTGCCATGATCTCCAAGACAATGGCGCGGATGGTTTGGGTTCGATAGGGGGTATCGGCAGGGAGGGAGTATTCCGCCGAAAGCCTTTCCATCAGATCCCCGATACGTTCATCGTGAAAACAGGTATCAAAGCGGATCTCGCTTGTATCAAAATAATTTGCCTGACAGAACGAACGGTCGACGATCAGACAGTGATAAGAAAAGCTTGTGCTGCGCGCCGCGAAGGCGTGCAGACAGTTTGTATTGATGACGACGGTATCGCCGCGGCTGACCTCCGGACGCTGCATATCGGAGGTGACGGTACCCTCTCCCTCTACAACGTATATGATCTCTATATTTTCATGCCAGTTAGTATATCCAAAGGTACGGTTGGTGCAATGCGTGTTACGGTGAAAGAAAAAGGGAAGCTGGGGATCCACCAGAAGATGTGTTTCATGTTTGCTCATGTTTTCTCCCAAAAAGCAAGATTGTGTTAAAATCGGGCAAAAATATTTCCTTGACAGTTGCTTTGATTTATTATACAATAAAAGTGAGCAAAATGCAAGAGCAATTTTGCAACAATTATAAAAAAGTAAGAGAAAGGGTAGGGACAATACCATGTATCAATTTCCCATAGGCGTTATCGTCGATTCCTTCCGTACCGATACTCGCACTGCAATTCTGAAGGCGGCAGAGCTTGGTGCACAGGGTATTCAGATGTATAGCACGAGAGGCACCAACTCTCCTCAAAACCTGACACCCGAGAAACGCCGTGAGCTTTTGGATTTTGTCAAATCAAACGGTCTGTGTTTCTCTGCGCTCTGTGGAGATCTTGGGCGCGGATTTTCTCATGCCGACCAAAACCCCGAATTGATCGAGCAATCCAAGCGCATTCTTGATCTTGCAAAAGATCTGGAAACCGATATTGTCACCACGCATATCGGTGTCGTTCCGGAGGACCCCACCTGTGAAAGATACGCGATCATGCAAGAGGCTTGCTACGAATTGAGCCGCTATGCCGACAGTGTCGGTGCGCACTTTGCCATTGAAACCGGTCCCGAAACCTCTGCGGTGCTCAAGCAGTTTTTGGACGGTCTGCATTCCACCGGTGTAGCAGTAAATCTTGATCCCGCGAACCTGGTAATGGTAACCGGTGACGATCCGGTGCAGGCGGTTTACAATCTCAAGGACTACATCGTTCATACTCATGCAAAGGACGGTGTGATGTTGCAACGTACCAATCCCGAATACATTTATCGCGTGACACCGATGCCCGATGATATCAAGGATATCAAGTTCTTCCAGGAGGTTCCGCTTGGAGAGGGCAGTGTCGATTTCAAGGCATATCTTGCAGCACTTGAGGATATTGGCTATCGCGGATTCTTGACCATTGAGCGCGAAGCCGGCCCCGATCCCGCCGCCGACATTCTTACGGCAAAGAACCATCTGCTTGGTATTATCAACGGTAACTGATCTGAATTTGAACATGATACAGGAGGAAACACCTATGAAGATTTTACACGATATTCATACCCATAGCTCGCTTTCCAGTTGTTGCGGCGATCCGAAAGCCACGGTAGATGCCTATCTGCAAAAGGAAAAAGAGATGGGAATGCGTCTTTTCGGTTTGTCGAACCATCTGTGGGACGAGCGTGTGCCCGGTGCCAGCAGTTGGTACAAATATCAACCGATCAGAGCCGCGAAGGAGGCAAAGGCGGCACTGCAATATCAAAATCCCGGACTCAAGGTGATGTTTGGTGCCGAGGGTGAGTACTACGGCTACCGCGATCTGCTTGGTATGTCGGTGGAAGGTGCTAAAGAATTTGACTACGTTCTGATTCCCTTCTCGCATCTGCATATGCGCAACGAGGTTATGGCAGATTTTCCCGAGATCGTTGAGGTCAGAGAGCGCATCCGTGCCGAGCTTGCCGAGAAGTTTCCCTATATTCCCGCCGATCAGATCGACGTTATGGCAAATTCTCTTAAGGAGGGAAACATCAAAAAGATCTGTCCCGATCTCCAGATCAACGCAAAGCCGCACTTCCAGAAGGCGATGATGGACAACTTCTTCGGTCTGTTGAACAATCCCGAATTTGAGAAGCTCTCCAAGACGGTTCCCACCGTCATTGCGCACTCCTTTGCTTTCTGTGGCGTTGCGGGCGCGTTGAAGAACGATTATCTTTCCGATCTGCCTATGGATCGCATTGCCGAAGGTTATCGCAAGGCAGCAAAGATGGGCGTTGCCATTGAGATCAATCTTTGCGAGGTCAGAGGCGTTACGCTTGATTTGCCCAACAGTAATTTGCTCAAGATCTACAAGATCGCAAAGGAGCAGGGATGTCAGTTT
>JAZRGI010000257.1:0-2730 GCA_045644105.1 Eubacteriales bacterium
CTCACTTCCCGATGATGCAACGGTCTTATGCGTGTCGAACACGAGAAAAATGCTTGCTCTGCTTGCGAGAGATTTTTATGGAAAGCCCGATCAAAAGATGCATCTGATCGGAATTACGGGAACCAAAGGCAAAACCACCACAGCGCAACTTTTATCTCACGTTCTGAACCGCGCATCGATTCCTTGCGGTTATATCGGAACAAATGGTGTTAGCTATGCCGACAGACAATCGACTACCGTCAACACCACTCCCGATCCACTGACACTCCAGGCAACGTTGCGCGATATGTACGAGCAGGGTGTACGCGCGGCAGTCATCGAAGTATCTTCGCAGGCACTGATGCAATATCGGGTTGAGGGGATGCATTTTGAAACAATTCTCTTCACCAATCTCGCCCCCGACCACATCGGTAAAAACGAGCATCCCGATTTTGCACACTATCAGGCTTCAAAAAAGCGACTTTTTACGGATTTTACCGCAAAAAACGCGGTTTTCAACCTAGACGATCTCGCTTGCAAAGAGATGATTGCAGGCACCACCGCAACCAATCTGATCTCCTGTTCCGCGCGGTCGCAGAACGCCGATTTCCGTGTGTCCGATGTTCGTCTTGTGCGGACAAATGCATCACTCGGTGTCAGTTTTTCGGTTGAAACGCCTTCCGAATCGGCACCTTGCTATCTTGGCTTGACCGGAAAATTTAATGCGCAAAACGCCCTTTTGGCGATTGCAACCGCCAACCTTGTCTTTGGAATTCATTTGTCGGATGCCATCGATGCGCTTGCCGATGCTACGGTTTGCGGACGGTCCGAAATCATTGCTCTGCCCAACGGAGCAACCGCAGTCATCGACTACGCACACAACGGTGTCAGTCTGTTTCAACTTTTGCAAACACTCCGACAATATGCACCTAACCGTCTGATCGCACTCTTCGGCTCGGTCGGCGGTCGCACCCAACTGCGCCGCGCAGAGCTTGGCGAGGTTGCCGCAAATCACTGCGATCTTGCCATCCTCACCTCGGACAACCCCGACAATGAGGATCCCGTCGCCATCATTGCCGACATTGCGCGTGCCTTTTCGGGAACAAAAACGCCGTATCTTTCGATCCCCGACCGCGAGGAAGCCATCGAGAAAGCCGTGCAACTGACACATAAAGGCGATATTTTGGTGCTTGCCGGAAAGGGACACGAAAAATATCAACTGATAAACGGCAAAAAAATAGCATTCTGTGAAAAAGATATTCTTCTGAATATCATAAATTCATATCAAAACCAATTATGACAAGGAGAAAAATTATGAAGTTAGTAACCTCCACCAATACGTTGTGTTTAAGACTTGGTATCAAAGAAGCCATTCGCATCATCAAGGAAAGCGGATTTGACGGCTACGATTGCGGCATTCAACGCATCGTTTCTCAATCCAACCCCAAGGATCGCGAATATTATTTGGAATTGGCACACGAAATCCGTGAATACTCGGATTCTTTGGGAATCCCCTGCCTGCAAACACATTCGGTTTCCGCTTCCTTGAATTCTCCGGAAGTATACGATAAATGCTTTGCGCTTGAATCGTTGTCGGTGGAAATGAGCGCAATTCTCGGCGCGGACGTTTGCGTGGTACATCCCGCATTCTATATGAACGTAGAAGAAAACTATGATCAATTCTACTCAAAACTGACACCCATCGCAAAGGCGGGTGGCTTTAAGGTGGCAACCGAAAATATGTTTGGCGGCAAGCATTTCCCCGACAAGGGATATCAATACTATCCCCACGTTTGCGGCACGAGCGAAGATTTCGTTCACGCAATCGACTACGCAAAAGATCCCAATTACACGGCTTGTCTTGACATCGGACACGCAAGTCTGATCAACCACGAGGGTGCTCCCGCGCTCATCCATGCACTCGGTCACGACCGTCTGAAAGCACTTCACGTTCACGATAACGACGTAATTCACGACAGTCACCTCTTCCCCTATTTCGGAAAGATCAATTGGAATGACGTTTGCCGTGCATTGGCAGAGATCGACTACACGGGACATTTCACCTTTGAAGCGGACGGCGGATATCTGAATCTGCCCAACGAGCTTCTGGCAGACGGATGTGCTCTGTTGGCAAAGATCGGACGTCAATTGATTTCCAAGATTGAATACTACAAAGCAAACCCCGAAGCATAAAAAAGCGAAAAGAAACTGCGCCGTCACGTGCAGTTCCTTTTCTTATTATAATAAAGATTCCTGTCCGAAGGCAGACTCCAAGCATAAAAAGCCTGCTTTTATCTGCCGCTAAGTTTCACGGTTGCAATCGACCTTCACCGATCTCTTCAATCACGTTTGCAAGTTGTTCTATTTGCGTACCCGTGTTGGAGCAACCGACACTGACGCGTACCGCACCGCCCAAAGGCGTTTGTAAAGTCCGATGACCCAACGCCGCGCAATGATAGCCGGCGCGCACACAAATACCTCTCCGGTCAAGAAGCTTACCGACCTGCTCCGCAGGAATCCCGTTGACGTTGAACAAAAGCAATGCCCCCGCATGATGTGGCGCGTAAAGTGTCACTGCGGGATTGCCGCAAAGATGCTCGCGAAGTTGCGCGATCAAGCGCCGCTCGTGCTCACAGATCGCCTCTACGCCAATTCTTTTCACTTCTCGGATCCCCTCACACAACCCCGCAATTGCAGGCGTTGGAAGAGTACCCGCCTCGAACCGCTCGGGAAGCTCGGTCGGCATTTCCG
>JAZRGI010000258.1:0-1970 GCA_045644105.1 Eubacteriales bacterium
TGGCTTGTACTGTTGCAAAAACATCGAAATCTCGCGCGGCCAATCGGTCTGCACGATGTCAAATTCCTTGTCGGCAAACCATCCCCAACCGGTTACAGGATCACCGCCCAACGCGGTGTCGTCACTGTGCTCACCCGCAAGCTTGACCTTATAATCAAAGAGAATGGAATTGCCCCAAAGCAGCTTGTGATCCGCCTTCATGCGCGCACGAAAGGCATCACTGACAAGCGGAGAGGAATCATCCTCAAATACAACCTCAAGACCAACGTAATTGATATTGCGGCGCATAAGCATCTCGTGCGTCGCAAACGGCTCGTATTTTCTGCCGATGATTGCCAGATAGTTGATGTCGGGAGCGGTCTCCTCGATCATGCGCAAGACATCCTCTTTGGGAGCCGACTTGAGAATAATCTGATCCTTGATTCCATGCCTTTGAACCTTCTTCATGATTTCGACGGGATTGTCGCCGAACTTATCCACGTTGATGTAGCACTTCCCCTTCAAATGTTCAAACACATCGTCAAGAAGCGGAATGGTGTGCTTGGTAATCGCTCCGCCCGGAGCGGCACAAGGAAGTTTTTTAACCTCCTCGGCAGGCAGTTTCCGAATGTCGATATCACTTCTGCCAAGCGCATACTTTTCGGTGCACGGATGGAAGACAAAAAGCTCGCCGTCCGAGCTTGCCGTTACGTCCAACTCGACAATATCGGCTCCTTGCAACATCGCAACGTCAAAGGAAATGTTCGTGTTCCGAGGAATATTACCGCCACTGACACCGCTATGAGCGCAGATCATCAATCTTTTTTCATCCAGAATATCAAACTTTTTCATCGCAAAACTCCTTGTTGATTCTAAAATAGCAGGTTCTCACCCGTCCCATGAATGTAACAACCGATGCATCGCGCCCAAAATAATTGGGGATCGGTATATATATTATATCACACCGTGTATCTCTTAACAAGGACAAAAAGCACACTTTTTGTCACAAATCAGAACCTTTTGATCCCACCCGCATCAAAAATTACGGAACGGCAAAAAATCCGCGGACGGCAGACACTCTCAACAGAGCATCACACCGTCCGCGGTGCTTTTATATGGATCGGTTCAAGGAATTATTCGCCGTAGAATCCCTTCAGGATACTTTTCAACTCCTCCTTCAAGCCTTCCTGGTTCGAATCCCACCATTGAACTACACTACCGTAGGTTCCGTTTGCAAGTGCGCCAAACACAAACATAGGCATCAGGTTCTTGTTGGAGAAATCGTTGCCGGGCTGGAGAACTTCGTTGTAGATCGAGTCGAAGTTCATGTAGATGTTGTAGTAGATGGTGTCGATCATGTAACCCGACTCGGAGTCCTTTACGTAACGGGTCTTGAGCAACTTCTCGAAGTGAGGCTCCAGAACAACCTCGTGGCTATCGTAACCCATAGAGGTCATAATAGCAGCGGACATTTCGGGGTCTTTTGCATCTGTAGGAATACTCCAAAGCTCACAGGAGTGCAACTGCGTGTAGTAGCTGGGTTGAGTCTCTTCATACTTCGGCATGGGAAGTACACCAAAACCGTCGGTCATAGTGGTAAAGCTCTTCAAGGCACCAAGTCTGTGCACCATGAAAAGTGCATTGCCTTCTACAAAATACTTATCTGCTGCCGAAATACCCTTGGCATCGGTATAGCAATCGACAGTGGAAGGAGCGTCAAGCAAAACCTTAAGGTTTGTCCAGATCTGATCCAAGCTATCGGTATTCACCTTAAATTCCAAACGGTTTTCACCGTCGTTGGGAATCATATTGACACCTGCAGCAGTATAGAAAGCCTGCAACATGGTAGACTGAATCAACAAACCGTACTGGTCCGGATTATCCGCACCCTTGTCGATGTGCGCATCCTTAGAAAGCTTATACAATTCATCAAAGGTCCACTTACCCTCGGATACAGTCTTGTAGAAGGTCGAGTAGTCCATCTCCATATT
>JAZRGI010000259.1:0-2133 GCA_045644105.1 Eubacteriales bacterium
AACCTGTGGTGAAGCGATCGGTCTGCTCGATAGAGAGCGACATCACGCGACTGTAGGCGTCACGACGCAGATCGTGTCCAAAGCTTTGCGCCGCGCGTGCCGCCGTATAGGCACAGGCAACGCCGAAAAAGCCGCCGATCAGAGTGATGATCAACATCAGAATACCAAAGGTCAGGATGATCTGCAATTGCGTGTAGTCGCCGCCCCAAAAGAGCGACATGATAAACGAGGCGATCCTCGATTCTCCAATGGCGGAAAGTCCGTTTGCCTCGATTCCGTAGTCTACGATAAAGGACATCAGGAACGGCAGGCAAAGATCCGCCAACACCTCCCCCATCATCATCAGGGGCGAGATGATGGCAAAAAAGGCGTATGGCTTGATGTATGAAAAAAGCCGTTTCAAGGTGTGAGATTCCTTTCTTTTGGAAAATTTTTTCGGTGACGGTTTACGAATTCTTTTTGGCGTAATCGGGAAGAATATTGTTGCGCATCCGTTCCAGATATTGTGACAATTGCGCACATTCTTCCTTGGAAAAGCCCTGCATCAATTGACTGTCGATCGTAAAAAGATGTTCCTTTATCTGTTTGTTGTGTGCTCTGCCGCGGTCGGAAAGATATACGTGTGTGACGCGCAAATCATCCTCGTCGGTTACGCGATAAACAAAACCCTGCGCCTCCAGACTTTTGAGGGTTACACTGATGGTTGGCGGCTTTAGGTGCGTTCGCTTTACCAATTCCAACTGACTGCAACCGTTAAAATGCTCCAATACGTGCAGTGTCAGGCGTTCACCGTCGCGCAATGCGCTTCCCTCAACGTCGTAGCCGCGCATACGCGTGTGAAACAATCTCGCAATTTCGTTCACCAGCATCGGGGGTGTCGGCTTGGAGCCGCTTTCGGGCGGAGAGGGCGGCAAAAGTGATATTTTTTTCATATGGGATCTCCCTGTTTGTTTTTATTGATTCTCATTTATTTTAACGCGAAAAAATAAATTTTTCCACGGAATTTTGTGAACAAACAGTTTATTTATAAACAAATTATCCGTCGGTGCAGTATGGACATAATTGTTACTTATGAAAGCCGCGCAAGCGGAGCAAATTAGTATCAGCAAATAAACGGAGGCTTGCGAAGGATCGCGAGCTTCCGTTTTGCAAAAATATATTTTACGGTGCGCCAAGACGTGCCGTTTGGATAGAAAGGTAAGCAAAGGATCATGAAAAAACAACGTGTTTGCAGACGCCTTTTTTGTATGCTGATGACTCTTACCGCTCTGCTTTCAGCAGCCGTTCCGGCGGCAGGGCAAGGCATATATCAAAAGGAGAGCTACGCCGAGAGCGTTACCGCATTTGCCATGAAGAAAAACACCACGGACACTTATGATACCGCGCTCCCGTTTGCCGCATCGGTCGGTGTGGGGAAAACGGCGCCCCTTGCATTGGAGGGATTGACGGTGTGCGCGGGGGGGATGCCGTTTGGCGTGAAGTTTTATACAGAGGGCGTAACGGTGGTAGGCTTTTGTGACGTGGAGTGCGAGAGAGGAAAGGTGAATCCCGCGACGCTTGCGGGGATCAAACAAAAGGACGTGATCATTCAGGTGAACGGACAGACGCTGGTCGGCGCCTCGCAACTGACCGAGTTGATCGAGAATTGCGGGGGGAAGAGTCTTGCCCTGCATTGCAAAAGGGGAGGCAGTGAGTTTGATACCACGCTCACCCCTGTTTGGTGTTCTGCCGAGTCGCGGTATAAGACAGGGATCTGGGTGCGCGACAGTGGCGCCGGCATCGGTACCGTTACCTTTGTCATTCCCGAAACCGGAGCCTTTGCGGGACTTGGACACGGGATCTGTGATGCCGATACCGGTATGTTGATCCCCATCAAGAGAGGTTCGGTTTGTGACGTTACCATCAGCTCGGTGGTTAAGGGAGCGGCAGGCGCACCGGGAGAGTTGAAGGGATATTTCAACGCAGGCAAGGTCGGATCTCTTCTCGGCAACGGTACCTGCGGTGTTTGGGGCGTTTTTTCGGAGTTGCCGGAGGAATTGACCGAGCCGATGCCAATCGGTTTGCACGGTGAATTACAGGAAGGCGATGCTTATATACTCTCAACGCTTGATTCCAACCGTGTGGAGCGATATG
>JAZRGI010000260.1:0-7630 GCA_045644105.1 Eubacteriales bacterium
GGTGAGAGCAACGCCGTTGTATTTAAGAGCAATGCCTGCGGAAACGACTTTTGCGCGCCTCCCGCCCCCGTATGCTTTGAGCAAAATCATCCAACCGCGATCGTTGAAACGGTTGATCCCGTTCTCCTGGGAAGTAAGATCATGGAAAAGGCTTCGGATTGCAACTGTTGTTGCTGCTGTTGCCAGGAAAACGATCTTCCCGAAGCGGTTCTTTCCTCTTTTGACTCACCCCTGTCCTTTGACGATGACGATGACCGCGGCAGACGTTATCTGACGGTGTCGCTCGGCATCTTCTCGGTTGTTCGTATCGTTCGTCCCGCACAATTTCTGATTCAGGCTACCGAATACTGCATTCCCGAAAAGGAGTGTTGCTCTGTCGAAGAGGACGATCCCTGCCGTGTCTTCCGTTGTATGCCCTTCCCAACCGGCGAATTTTGCACACAAGGTGTGATACCGCCCCACGGCGAGCATAACGGACACCGTTGCAGCTGCAACAGTTAACGAAAACAGGCAAGCCGTTACCGACGTCTGACAACAAGGAGCATCCGCTAAAATACAAAAGCACTTATGACGTCGATCCCAAAATCGGTTGTCATAAGTGCTTTTTGATCCATCAAATGCTATCTTCCAAAGAAGAGTGTCCTCTTATGCCTTCGGCTTCTGCGCAGGTACCAGAGGTCCGTAGGTATACTTCTCATCGTCGGTATCAGGCGAAAAGCCGGAGGGGGACAACGTGGTGGCTTCTTCCTTATTGCTGGATGTGCTTTCCCCACCGTTATCGGGAGCGGGCTTAATGTCGGTTTCTGCGTCACCGTTTTCATTGGTAACGGTTTCACCCTGTTCGTCGGTTACGGGAATGATGATGGTGCCGGGAGCCTTCTCGTCATTTGTTCCGTTATTATCGGTGCAGGACACCACCAACGCAGTGATACATACGAGAACGAGTACAAAAACGATACATTTTTTCATGGAAGCGATCTCCTTTTTATCTTTTTATTTTTTATCAATTTTTAAAATCATGGCACCCCCAACGGTAATCGAACCCATAACTAACCCTTAGAAGGGGTTTATTATATCCATTTAACTATGGAGGCATATCCAACGGAACGATAATATTATACCATATCGGCGTGCAAATTTCAATAGAAAAAAGGGATTTGGTCTGCAAAATTATGAGATATCATATTGAAAAAGCGAGGAAACCGTGGTATAATGATGGCAATAGCTTTTCCCTATCATATAAAAAACGGAGAAACAATCTATGAAGATTATCGGAAGCGATTATGACGGCACGTTAAGCCACGGCGGAATTGACGATGCCAAGCGAGAGGCGATTGCCGATTGGAGAGCCGCAGGCAACGTCTTTTCGATCGTCAGTGGGCGTTCGTCCTATTCCCTTTCTCTTGCGCAGGACGTTGATCGCGTCGGCTTTGATTACTTTATTGCCTACAACGGCGGTATGATCCTGAACGAAAAAGGCGAGATCCTCTTTGAGCGTTCCTGCAATACGCTTTCCGCAAAGCGCCTTCTCCACGACCTTTTTTACAAATGGGGCTTTACCTACGCGCACGTCTTTGTTGACCGTCATTTCGTTGTAAAACGCGACAAAGCCGACCTCAAAGAAGGTGACATTTGGTTTGAAGAACTTGAGGATTTTCCCTTCTTTTATCAGTTCAGCATCATGCAAAAGCCGGAAAAGAAGACACGGTGGGCGGTTCGCAAAATTCGCAGAAAGTACGGAAGACATGTCACACCTCTGCAAAACGGTTGTTGCATCGACATTGTACCGAGAGGAATCAACAAGGCGCAAGGGTTGCGCACGTTGGCTTCGATGCTCAACGTTGACTGTGGCGACATCATTGCCGTTGGCGACAACGTGAACGACATGGCAATGATCAAGGCATTTCGCTCCTATGCCATGGAAAACGGCGTGGACAAACTAAAACGCAAGGCAGATGAGATCACACCAAGCATTACCAAACTGATCCGCCGAGAGCTTGCAAAAGACAAAACCGAATAGCTTTAGATATAAAAGACGGCACCGCCTGCAAATGCAAGGACGGTGCCGCTTTTTTAGTCGATCTTTGTCATTTCACGTTGCGCCATAACAAGACCGTAGTAGATCCCCTCTTTTGCCATCAACTCGTCGTGTGTTCCCACCTCTGCGATGGTTCCGCGATCCATCACCACAAGCTTTGTGGCATTACGGAGTGTCGAAAGGCGATGCGCTATGGCAATGGTGGTTCTTCCCTTGGAAAGTTGTTGCAGTGCATCCTGGATCAACTTCTCGGTTTCGGTATCCAAAGCCGAGGTTGCCTCATCAAGAATGAGGATCTTTGGGTTGTGCAACAGTGCGCGCGCAATCGAAATGCGTTGTCGCTCACCGCCCGAAAGTGTGTGTCCTCGCTCACCGACATAGGTGTTATAGCCATCGGGCAGACGAATAATAAACTCATGTGCGCCTGCGGATTTTGCCGCTTGTATGACTTCCTCAAGCGTTGCATCGGGCTTTGCATAGGTCAGATTTTGCAAAACAGAGCCTGTAAAAAGAAAGTTTTCCTGCAGGACAACGCCCATTTCTCTTCGCAACTGTTCCTGCGGAAGATCACGAATATCAACACCGTCGATGCGGATCGCACCCTCGTCAACGTCATACATACGCATGATCAGATTGATCAGAGTCGATTTTCCGACTCCCGACTTTCCAACCAAGCCGACAAAATCGCCCGCCTTGATCTCCAGGTTTACGTCACGCAAAACCTCGTCGGAATCCTCATAACCAAAGGAAACGTGGTCGATCTCGATATTTCCATGCAGCTCTACCGCCGCGCCTTCGTTTCCATCCTCGATCTCAACGGTTTCGTCCATGATCTCATAAACGCGAGTGACCGAAGTCATCATCTGCATAAATTGTCTTGGGAAGGTCATCAAAGCCGTCAGGGGTGCGTAGATCATTCCCGAATATGCCGAAAATTGCGACATTTCACCGGCGGTCATGCTTCCGTTCAACATTCTGATACCGACGTAATACAGAAGCACATATTCTCCGATTCCCATCAAGAAATGGAGCATGGGCATCAACGCCGCCCAAATGCGTTCCTGCCGAAGTTGGGCATGGCGCTCCCTTGCCGATATCTCGACAAAGCGCTCTTCCTCGCGTTTTTCCATACCGTAGGATTTTACCACGCGGATTCCCGAAAAAATATCATGCAGGATGGCGTTTGCGCGCGAGTTCAACTCCCAACGGCGGTGGAACATTCCGCGCATAAATCGCCAAAACAGACGAAACGCCAACGCGACGAAGGGCGCGGGCAAAAGGATCAAAAGTGCAAGCTTCCATTCATAGGAAAAGAGGACGAGCGATACCGCGATCAACAACAAGGTTTGCTCCAACAACGTTGGCAATTGGTTGACCAGAAATTGCTTGATGATCCGCGTATCTCCGTTCACGCGCTTCATCAACTCGCCCGACGTGCGTTTGGAAATCTTTGCAATGGAAAGCTTTTGGATCTTTTCAAAAACCATTTCGCGCAAACGTAAGATCAGACGCGTGCCCGCAACCGTTAAAAAATAGCCTCTCGCCACGCCGATGAAACGCTTTAAAACATTGGTAAAGAGCATGGCGAGTATCACGCCGATAAAGCCTGCCCAAAAGACGGTAGCGGCAGGTGCTTGGATGTAATCGTCAACCAGGATGCGATGAATGTACGGCGTGATCAGACTGACCGCCGTGGTCAGTATAAACAGAAGTCCCGAAAAGGCAATCAGCTTCCATTCCGGCAATCCGAGCTTCACAAGACGCATCAAAAGTTTTCTTTTTGGCGAGCATCTCGGACAGACCTGTGTGCCGCGCGGGTAGGGTTTTCCGCACTTGGGACAAAGTCTTCCAAGCGGTGCGGTAACACGTGAAAAGTCCATCGTACCGCTTCTAATATAGTGATTGACACGCTTAACGTTCTGTGACAGTGAAGCCTGATAGCGTCCGTCCGCGCGCGCAAACAACACGTGCTCGCCGTCGCTCTTGCGTGCGTATTCAACAAAGACGCAACCGACACCCTGGATCATTTTCATCTCGGCAATCTCATCGGTTGCCACGCGGTGCGTGATTTCCCCGTCGGTATAGACACGCAATTCATCGGTTCCAAGCGCGATGATTGCGTGAACCTTCTTCTGCGGCAACGTCACGTCAAGATTGGCAGAAAACAGAAGGACGAGTTCTTCCTCGCGTACGTCTGGCTCCCATTTCTTCAATTCCTGCAAAAGTCGCGGATGAATTCGTTGTTCCAACGCTATTCCCTCCTTTACAGGTAAAGCTCTATTTTCTTATAGCTTTTACGGTCGAGCGCAAGCGTGTCGGGAATCTCAAAGCGATTACCGTCCACGTCAAAGAAGAACAAGCGGTGCTCGCCTGCGTGAATGATACTGCGATAGGTATCGTGAAGCGTAAAGCCCACTTCTCCCGATTCGGTGATCACCTTCCAATAGGAAAAGCCGTAGCGCTCTTTGACACTGACAATTTTTTGAATGGTTGGCGTATAGTAGCGACGAGTCAACTCGGTGATCAACAATTCCCGCGCCTCGTTTTCAAAATCCGAAACGTTGCGAATGATGCCGATCTCGTTCTGATCCTCGTTCAATACCGAGATAAATTCCCAAAGCAGTTCAAAAGGAAACTGTCTGCAAAGAAAAACTCTTTGCTCGGTTCCGTCATAATTGAGATAGAGAAAACCGTTTTTGGAAAAGAAGGTGGCGTCCTCGGGCGTCAACCATACGGTTACCGAAATTTCGGCAAGCGTACGTTCCTTGCCCGCCTTCTCGCCTATGTCTTTATGAAAACCTTGCGGCATACGATCCATTTCTATTTTCCCCCTTCCGTTTATTCGCGGATTCCCGCACTTTTCAGTGCTTCTTCCTGCAGGGTATACAACCGCTTGTATACGCCATCTTCTTTCTCTAAAAGCTCCTTGTGGGTGCCGCTTTCGGCAACCTTTCCGCGCTCGATGACCACAAGCGAATCGGCATCACGCAGTGTGGAAAGACGGTGTGCGATCATAATGGTAGTCTTTCCTTTGATCAGTTCCAAAAGAGCCTCTTGAATTCTGCGTTCGGTTCCGGTGTCCATCGCGGCGGTTGCCTCATCCAAGATCAGAATTTTGGGATTCTTCAGAATTGCGCGCGCAATCGAAACGCGTTGACGTTCTCCACCCGACAAATCCTTATATCCAAATCCGATCCTTGTATCGTAGGCATCGGGAAGCTTCATAATAAAATCGTGCGCACCTGCGCATTTTGCCGCCTGAACCACCTCTTCAAAGGTAGCGTCCGGCTTTGCGTAACGAATATTATCCAGGATACTGCCCATAAAAAGATAGGTTTCCTGCGATACGATTGCAACGTTTTGATAGATGGTGGAAAGCGCCAGATCGCGAATGGGATAGCCGCCAATGCGAATCTCGCCGTCATCCACGTCATACATCCTCATCAAAAGATTGGCAAGCGTACTTTTTCCGGCTCCCGTGTGACCGACGATACCGAGAACGTTACCGTCCGGCACCTGAAAGCTGACCTTGTCAATAATCTTTTTCCCTTTTTGGTAGGAGAAGGATACGCCGTCAAACTCGACCGTACCGTCCAAAACCTCGGGCGCTACGGCATCCTCCTTTTCACTGACGTCGGGTTGCGCATCCATGATCTCAAACAATCGTTGAAGTGAGTTGGAGCAATCCGCCGCCCACTCGACAAATTGATTGAAAAATTCAAGCGGAGAAAAGATCATGTTCATGTATGCAATAAAGGTCAGGAGCATTCCATAGGTCATTGATCCGAAGGAGGTGATGACCATCCAACCGCCGATACCCCACGCAATGATGTTGCCAAGTTGGAGGATGAGTCCCGTCAACGGTTTTGCGTAGTTCATAAACAAGGAAACTCGCTTGTTGCTTTCGGCAAGATTGTAGTTGCGCACCTCAAATCTCTTTACCTCTGCCTTTTCCCTTGAAAACGCCTTTACAACGCGAATTCCCGAAAGAACGTCCGCCAAAAAAGACGACATTTGTTTGGATGCGGAATAACGCTTGGCGTGCAGTTTTCGTTGATTCTGAAAGAGCCACCTCATCATAAAAAGGAAGATCGGTGCGGTAATCAACGCAAACAAGGCAAGCAGTGGTGAAATGCAGAACAGAAGCACGATCAACACGATGATCTCGGCAAGACTGACGATCATATACGGAACACCGTCACAGAAAAATCCGTAGATGGTATTGGCATCCTCGTTGACCTGTGTCATTAAGCCGCCCGTCTGTCTTCCCGTAAAGAAACTGAGAGAGAGGCGTTCGATGGCTCCAAAGATCGTTTTTTTCAAATCGAACACCATTTTTGCGGCGATGGTCGAGGTAACGTAATTGTTGACCATTGTGGCAAGCATCTTCAAAAGACGCACACCAACGACCAATCCGAGAACCATCAGGATCTTCCCCGCAAACTCACCGGAACCAAATATGACCTCATCGTAGAAAAATCCACTGGACAGGTACGGTGCGAGAATGCTCATGCTCGTCAACAGTATGAGCGAAAGCACCGTCAGAAGCATATAGATACGGTAACGCAGGAAAAAGACCGAAAAACGGCCGAAAAGCTTGCCCTTTTCCATGCAATGCGGGCAGATGCAACGATTGGCATCGGGATAGCGCAATCCGCACTTCTGGCATTTTTTGCGAGCGGGATCGTCCTTGGGATCGATCTCTATTTTCTTTCCGTCCGCCACCTTTTCGAGATACTTGACGAACAGAAGCATGGATGCTTTGCAGAAATTGGTAAAGCTTGAAAGCAGAACAAAGGAGTCATCCTCCCGTCGCTTTGCGGTCAATCTGCCTGTGGAGAGCAGCTCCTCCACACGAAAATGATGTAAAGAAGAGAGCGGGATCTCTTCAAAGGATCGCTCCAAAAACCGCCTTTCAATGCGAGGAACACCCCGACCTCGTTTGACGGAAACATCCTTTGTTGCCATATTTCCTTCCAGAATAAGCAACCGATCCGCAGTGGCAAGCAAATAGATTTGCGCGGGCAGATGATTGCGATCACGATCGCAAAAAGCACCTATGTAAAGGTCTTCCCGACAAAAGCCTTTTTTCTCGATTTCTTCCAAGACGGCATCGGGTATATGATCAATTTCAAACAAGACGTTCTCCCCCTCTCTCGATCGTGCGCTTTTGTTGTATGTACCCTCCCTTACGGGAGAGCCTTATCAACCTCTGCAATCGCGGTTGTTTTGGTTCTTGTTTTGCGTACGCGATTGATTGTTGTTTTGATTGTTCTGATTGTTGTTTTGATTGTTCTGATTGTTGTTTTGATTGTTCTGATTGTTGTTTTGATTGTTCTGATTGTTGTTCGGCGTGTTATTTTGATTCTGATTTTGATTATTGTTCTGATTGTTTTGCTGACGGTTATTGTTTTGCATAATAGTAGCTCCTTTTTTGTAATTTTGGGTTACAACAAAAGTATGCTCATTTTCAATCGCGTTTATACCCCGCATTGCTTTGATAGCGGTATTGGATCTGCAAGGTCAATTCTTGCAAAAACGTAACGGTATTCCAAATTGCAACGATCGAAACGATCAACGCGATCTGCCACA
>JAZRGI010000261.1:0-2577 GCA_045644105.1 Eubacteriales bacterium
GGTGTCAAAAGAAAAGTGGCTGAAAACGCTTGGTGTCTATACGGCGGTAGCTGACGGACAAAGGCAACAGCCTGCAATTCGATAGGAGATAGATCCCTCGTTTGCGAAGCAAACAGATCGAGCCGCAGGCATATCGAGTTGCGTCAGCAACCTATCGAAAATCCCGTCAAGGGATTTATCTCGATGCGCCGCCTCGCGGCGCTATCAAACAACCAAGCCCGTGGCTTCATCAACGCCGAGGATGAGGTTCATGTTCTGGATCGCCGCTCCCGACGCGCCTTTGCCGAGATTATCAAAACGCGCGACAAGCAGAATACGGTCGCCGTTTCCGTGTACCGAAATCTGCATATCGTCCCTTCCCGTCATGGCATTTGCCGAAAGGAAACCGCCCTCGTCCGCATTACCCGTAAAACGCACAAGTCCCGTACGGTAGTAGTCGGCGTAAAGCGCACAAAGGTCATCCGGGCTTCCTTTCAACGACTCTCCAAAGATCGGCACCGTGACCTCCATGCCGCTATAGTAGGGTGCGACAACGGGACAGAAGATGGGATTTTTTGCAAGTCCGCACACTGCCTTCATTTCGGGCAGGTGCTTATGTGTTTGTCCGAGTCCGTACATTCTCGGCGCATCGAGAAGCGCGTCGCGACCTTCGTCCTCGTATTCTGCGATCATTTTTTTACCGCCGCCCGAATAACCCGTGAGCGAGTATGCGGTGAGGGGGGTGTCCTCGGACAACAGTCCGTTTCGGACAAGCGGCTCAACAAGTGCCACAAATCCGCTTGCGTGACAACCGGGATTGGCAATGCGGCGCGACACCTTGATCTCCTCGCGCTTGCCGTACAGTTCGGGAAAGCCGTAGCTCCAACCCGACTTGGTGCGGTGCGCCGTGGAAGTATCGATGACGGTGACCTTCTCGTTTTCTACCATGCCGACCGCCTCGATTGCCGCCGCATCGGGCAGACACAGAAAGGCAACGTCGCAGGTGTTGAGGGCTTCGCGTCTTGCCTCGGTGTCCTTGCGATGTTCCTCGTCCAGAATGATCAGTTCAAGATCATCTCTTGCGGCAAGCCGTTCACGGATGCGAAGTCCCGTGGTGCCGGCACTGCCGTCGATGAATATTTTATGCATGGTTCAGTTTCTCCTCTATGAAAGAGATTTGCGCATCGGTCGATTCGGGCGAAGTTCCACCCTCCGAAATGCGCTTCTTGACACAAACCCAAAGGTCGATGTCGTCGTACAGATCGGTGTCAAACAGATCACTGAAGGTGCGGTAGACCTCTATGGGAAGCTCCTCAAGCACCGTTCCGTTGGAGATGCAGTGCGCCACGAGCTGTCCCGAAATCTTGTACGCCGCGCGGAACGGCATGCCCTTCTTGACGAGATAATCGGCAAGGTCGGTGGCGTTGATAAAGCCCTTTTGCGCCGCGCGCTTCATGTTTTCGGGGATCGCTTTCATGGTATCGATCATGGGAATCATCACGTCAAGGCACATCATGACGGTATCCACCGCGTCAAACACGCCTTCCTTGTCCTCCTGCATATCCTTGTTGTAGGCAAGCGGAAGTCCCTTGAGGGTGGTGAGAAGTGCCATCAGATCGCCGTATACCCTACCCGTCTTACCGCGGATCAGCTCCGCCATGTCGGGGTTCTTCTTTTGCGGCATGATCGACGAGCCGGTGGTGTAGGCGTCGGAAAGCTCGACAAACTTGAACTCCCAGCTCGACCAAAGAATCAGTTCTTCGGAAAAGCGCGACAGATGCATCATCATGATTGCCGCCGACGAAAGGAACTCCACGCAGAAGTCACGATCCGAAACGCCGTCGATACTGTTGCGGCAAACGTCGTCAAAGCCAAGCTCCGAAGCCTCGAAGCGACGGTCGGTTGCATAAGTGGTTCCCGCCAGTGCGCAGGAGCCGATGGGACAGATATTCATGCGTGCGCGCGCGTCACAAAAACGGTCGACGTCACGCAAAAGCATCATGGCGTACGCCAGAAGATGATGGGCAAAGGTGATGGGTTGCGCTCTTTGCAGGTGGGTGTATCCCGGCATGATGACCTCTCGGTTTTGCTTTGCCTTTTCGGTCAGAACGCCGATCAACTTCTTGAGTTTGTCCACGACACTATCGGTGCACTCGCGCAGATACATTCTCATATCAAGCGCGACCTGGTCGTTGCGACTGCGTGCCGTGTGCAACTTTTTGCCCACGTCACCAAGCCGTTCGGTCAACACCTGCTCGACGAACATATGAATATCCTCGCAGCTCATATCGATCGCAAGTCTTCCCTCGTCGATATCGGCAAGGATCTCGCCGAGTCCCGCGATCAATACCTCCGCCTCGGCGGGCACGATGATGCCCTGCTTGGCAAGCATTGCCGCGTGCGCCATGCTTCCCGTAATATCCTGCTTGTACATTCTCGAATCAAAACCAATGGAAGAATTGAAATCGTCGGCAATGCGATCGACCTCGCCTGCCGTTCTTCCCGCCCACATTTTTGCCATAACTAAAAAAACCTTTCTGCGGCTCGCGGCGGGCAGTGCCCGCGGACGATTGACGCTGTTATACAGCGGTATGCGTT
>JAZRGI010000262.1:0-2319 GCA_045644105.1 Eubacteriales bacterium
CTTCTTCAGGGGGCGTAGAATTTTGCGCGGGGACGGGGCGCATTGTATGCAGACGGATCGCGGCGGTTGGGATGAATCCCAATACCAAAAGCGATCCCGCAAGATAGTCGAGGCGATCAAGTTTGTTGGCGCAAAATGCAATCGGAACTGCAATTGCAGAAAGCGAACCGAAGGCAACCGTTCCGACGGCGGTGAGTTGCATCAAGCGCGGCATTGGCGTTCCCAACAGATATCTGATCTCTCCGGTGATAAACAACGTAACAAAAAGCAAACCGACCTGTACGGAGGTTTTTAAAGGAGCGTTCATTTCGATGGAGTTGTCAAAGTAATAGTATGCATTAAACAGAATGCAGGCTATAATGGCAAACAGACCGAAAAATGCTGTCAACGTTGTTTTTTGTGCGGCATCTTTTATGCCGGTCAGTACCGCGTATGCCACGGTCAAAAAAAGACATATCACAAGACAGATGTCAAAACGAGAAAGTGCTTTTTCGTGGTTTGCGGAAAATAACCGATGGCACAGGAACAGGATTGCGGCGGCAATAGCACCTCCGGCGGCGGGGTTGGGAAAGGTGGCGCGGGAGAAGATGTTTTGGGTTGTGGTTTCGTTTTGTTTGATCCATACTGCTCCGACGCCGAGACCGGCTCCGATGAAGGCAAAGATCACGGCAAAGACCGAAATCAAATCCCCGGATTGAAAATAATGATCGGTTGGATTGTATGCTAGCAAAACGGCGAGCATTTGCAGGATGGCTGCAATTGCAGAGCAAATCGAAAAGCCGATTCGATATGCAGTCGACAAGTTGATTTTTTTCATGCAGTTAGGTTCCTTCTGCTAATAATAGATCAATCGCCGTTGGTGGCGATATTTATATTATTATATAATAAAAATGTGAATATACTGTGTCCAAAAATACTTTCTGTGAAAAAAGATTGATAAAAGACGGGATACTTGGGTCTGACACGAATGAAAAAACGGGGATATGGGTGGCGATGTTGCGAAAGTGAAAAAGGTTTGATCGATTGCTAAAAACGAAACACGAAGAAAAGATATCACACGGGCGCGTGTTGCAGATGCGGCAATGTAATTTGTGCAAAACGGATAGTCCTTGTGCCTGTAAACCATCAAAAAGAAACACACGAAATAGTGTTGTAGAACAAAATTGTTTAAAATGCACTATAAAAAGGAGTTGTATCGCATTAATTTCTACAAAATGAATACCAAAAAACACTTGCATTTTTTGACCAAATCTGTTATAATATATAAGCTTGATATGCGATGAAGCGAAAGGTTGCTGCGAGGGGACGCCTGAACAGGTAATTTTCGTGGAGTATGTCCGTTGAACCGGGCGAAAGGTGTTACCGAAGCACAAAACGGCGCAAACGTGCGCCGAAGTTGCGGTGTCGCTTTGCAAAAGACGAAAGCCCCGGATTTTGTTCCGATTGGTTAAAAGCCATGTCGAACAAAATTCGTGTTTTTTCGGGGATGCAAAGAAACGCGCGGAACGGTGTTGTAGGTATGCCGCCCTTGCAAAAACGCGGCCTGCGGACGAATCCCTACCTTTTATTATATAGGAGCGCCGCAGACAAGCGAAATCTGATAAGGAGGCAAAAACAATGGCAGTAAAGGAAAAGATCAGAGTCAGACTGAAGAGTTACGATCACGTTCTGATTGACACCGCAGCAAAGAAGATTGTTGAGGTTGCAACCAGAAACGGCGCGGAAGTTTCCGGTCCTATCCCGCTTCCGACCGAAAAGGAGATCATCACGATCCTCCGCGCGGTCCACAAGTACAAGGATAGCCGTGAGCAGTTCGAGTACCGTACTCACAAGAGACTCATCGACATCATTAAGCCGTCCCAGAAGGTTGTGGATGCGCTGATGAGTGTAGAGCTCCCCGCCGGTGTTGAGATCGAGGTTAAAATCTAATATCAAGCAACCGAGAGAATACACCGAAAAACAAAGACAACAGCCGAGTTGTTGACCGAGAGGTCGAAAATGATCGGTAACTTTGTAAGTCATGTTGGCGTCTAGCGCGTCAACCAATAATTTACAGGAGGAAAGCAAAAATGAAAAAGGCTATTATCGGTAAGAAAATCGGTATGACGCAGATCTTTGATGAGATCGGCAACGTCGTTCCCGTAACCGTTATCGAGGCAGGCCCGTGCGTAGTCGCACAGAAGAAGACCGTTGAAAAGGACGGTTACAACGCTCTCCAGCTCGGATTCGCCGAGGTAAAGGAGAAGCACCTGACCAAAGCAGAAAAGGGACACTTTGAAAAAGCAGGCGTTCCCATGAAGAAGCACCTCAAGGAATTCC
>JAZRGI010000263.1:0-2945 GCA_045644105.1 Eubacteriales bacterium
AACGGCATCCGCACTCACATCCTCGGCAAGATCAGCGACGGCTGCGAGGAGATCCCCGAGGCGATCCGCAAGGGCTATATCGCCTACATCATCAACACCAGCGAGATCTCTAACTCCGGCCGCGCGGAAAAGGACGGATCGCACATCCCCCGCCTTGCAACCGAAAACAACGCGAACATCTTTACCTCTCTGGACACCGTTTCCACCCTGCTTGACGTCCTGGAGGAGACCACGCTTTGCATCTCCACCATTGATGCGTAATGAGGTAATCGCATGAAACAAGGACTTTTTACAATCACGGAAAATGTCGCTTTGACTAAAACCGTGTACCGTATGCGACTTTCGGGAGATACCTCTGACATTACCGTTTCGGGACAGTTTGTCAACATTTTGCTTGACGGTTTTTATCTGCGCCGTCCGATCTCGGTCTGTGACAGAGAAAACGGCTTGCTCACCATCGTCTATAAGGTGGTGGGCAAGGGAACCGAAAAGATGAGCTCGATGAAGGTGGGGGAGGTGTTGGACGTCCTCACAGGACTTGGCAACGGATACGATCTTTCCGATGCAGGGGAGGCACCGCTTTTGATCGGCGGTGGCGTTGGCGTTCCTCCCATGTATCTGTTGGCAAAGGATCTGATCGCCGCAGGAAAATCGGTTTCGGTCATTCTCGGCTTCAATACCAAGGACGAGATCTTTTACGAGGAGGAGTTCCGCGCACTGGGCGCAAAGGTTTTTGTGACCACCGTGGATGGCTCTTATGGCATCAAGGGCTTTGTAACCGATGCCATGAAGACGCTTGATTACAGTTATTTCTACACCTGTGGTCCCGAGCCGATGCTCAAGGCAATCTGGAACGCATCGGTTACGGGCGGTCAGTTCAGTTTCGAAGAGCGCATGGGTTGCGGATTTGGTGCTTGCATGGGGTGTTCCTGCAAGACACTGACCGGAAACAAGCGTATTTGTAAGGATGGTCCTGTGTTGAGAAAGGAGGAAATTCTTTGGAATTGAGGAGTGAACGGTGACGCGTGAGAATATCTGCGTTGCCGACGTACACGATTCTGTTCAGGAAATAAAGGCTATGAACACAAAAGTAAATCTTTGCGGTATCGAATTGGATAACCCGATTATCCCCGCAAGTGGTACCTTTGGCTACGGCTACGAGTTTGCCGAGCTTTACGACATTAATTGTCTTGGTAGCTTCTCCTTCAAGGGCACCACTTTGGAGCCTCGTTTCGGAAACCCCACACCCCGCATTGCCGAGTGTCCCGCGGGTATGATCAATGCCGTCGGACTACAGAATCCCGGTGTTGAAAAGGTGGTTGCCGAGGAGCTTCCCAAGCTTGCGAAATGCTTCCATAAGCCGGTCATGGCAAACGTCAGCGGCTTTTCAATTGAAGAATATGCAAAGACCTGCGAGCGTTTGGATGCTTGCGAGCAGGTTGGTTGGCTTGAGGTCAACGTCAGTTGCCCCAACGTTCACGGCGGCGGCATGAGCTTTGGTACCTCCCCCGAGGCGGCGGCAGAGGTAACGGCGGGCGTCAAAAAGGTAACCACCAAGCCGGTTCTCATCAAGCTTTCGCCCAACGTTACCGACATCGTCAGTATCGCAAAGGCTTGCGAGGCGGCGGGGGCCGACGGTATCAGTCTGATCAACACGTTGCTTGGTATGCGTATCGATCTGCGCACCAAGAAGCCGGTCATTGCCAACAAGATGGGTGGATTTTCAGGCTCTGCGATCTTCCCGGTTGCGGTACGTATGGTTTATCAGGTGGCGCACGCGGTCAAGATTCCCGTTGTCGGAATGGGCGGCGTTACCACCGCGGAGGATGTCATCGAGTTGATGCTGGCAGGCGCTACCGCAGTAGAGGTTGGCGCGGCAAATCTGGTCAATCCTTTTGCCTCGCGTGACATTGTCAACGATCTGCCCCGTGTGATGGGAAAATATGGAATTCAAAATTTGAAAGATATTATCGGAGGAGTACAATAATGGGAAAAGACGTTATTATTGCCTGTGATTTTGACAGCGCCGAAAAAACATTTGCCTTTTTGGATCGCTTTACCGGCAGAAAGCCGTTTGTAAAGATCGGTATGGAGCTTTACTATGCCGAGGGCCCCTCGATCGTTCGCGAGATCAAGAAGCGCGGACATAAGATCTTTTTGGATCTGAAGCTTCACGATATTCCCAATACCGTTAAAAAGTCGATGGCGGTTCTTTCTCGCCTTGACGTAGATATGACCAATCTGCACGCCGCAGGTACCGTTCGCATGATGGAGGCTGCAATTGAAGGATTGACGCGTCCCGACGGTACGCGCCCCCTCTTGATCGCGGTTACGCAGTTGACCTCTACTGACCAGGAAAGTATGCAGAAGGACCTTCTGATCAAGGAGAACATTGCCGACGTTGTTATGCACTACGCGCACAACGCAAAGATCGCCGGACTTGACGGTGTTGTTTGCTCGCCTCTGGAGGCAGGCAAGGTTCACGAAACCTGCGGCACAGGTTTTTTGACCGTAACCCCCGGCGTTCGCTTTGCCGACGGTGACATTGGCGACCAGAAGCGCGTCATGACTCCCGCAGAGGCAAAGAAGATCGGATCGGATTACATCGTCGTCGGCAGACCGATTACCGCCGCAGAGGATCCGGTTGCCGCATACGAGAGATGCGTTGCAGAGTTTGTTGATTGATTGGTGAATACAGAAAAGGAGAAATCAAAATGGAAAGCTATAAGAGAGAATTTATACAGTTTTTGGAGGGCGCAGGCGTTCTCAAGTTTGGTGACTTCACCGCAAAGAGCGGCAGAAAGATTCCTTATTTCATCAATGCCGGTGATATCAAGACCGGTGACCAGATTGCAAAGCTTGGAGAGTTTTACGCAATGGCATACTTGGAGAAGGTAGGCAATAAGAGAACCGTTCTTTACGGTCCCGCATACAAGGGTATTTCG
>JAZRGI010000264.1:0-2297 GCA_045644105.1 Eubacteriales bacterium
AGGGAACGGCTGTGCCGATCCACCTTCGTCTCGGCGGCACCTTCGATACCCTTGTGATTACCGGCCCCAACACCGGCGGTAAGACGGTGTCTATCAAGACGCTGGGGCTCTTGTGTCTTATGGCACAGTGCGGCCTGCACATTCCTGCCGACGACGGCTGCTGTCTGCCGGTTTTGAAAAACGTGCTTGCAGACATCGGAGATGAGCAGTCTATCGAGCAGTCTCTCTCCACCTTCTCCTCCCACATGACCAATATTGTGCGCATTCTGGATGCCTGCGGGGCAGATACCCTGGTGATCTTCGATGAGCTTGGCGCGGGCACCGACCCCGTTGAGGGAGCGGCGCTTGCCGTTGCGTTGATCGAAACCGTGCGCGCGGCGGGCGCGATGTGTGCCGCAACCACGCACTATACCGAACTGAAAACGTACGCGCTCGATACGCCGGGCGTGCAGAACGCGTCCTGCGAATTTGACGTAGCGACTCTGAAACCGACCTACCGACTCATGATCGGCACACCCGGAAAGTCCAACGCTTTTGCCATTTCCGAAAAGCTTGGTCTTTCTTCCGAAGTCATCGCGCTTGCCAAGCAACAGGTCAACCGCGAGCATCAACGATTTGAAGAGGTGATCGAGCAATTGGAGGCATCGCGACTTGAGGCAGACCGCAACCGTGAGGAGGCGGCAAGACTCAAGGCGGAGTACGAGAGAATGCGAATCGATGCCGAAAAGCAGATCAAGACGCGCTTCTTTGAAGCCGAGCGCGAGATCGAACAGAACCGCAAAAAGGCGCTTGCCATGCTGGAAAGTGCGCGCGCATCGAGTGATTTTGTCTTTGCGCAACTTGAAAAGGCGAAAAAAGCCGAGGAGGAGGGACGACTTGCCGAGGAGCTTGAAAAATCAAGACAGGCAGTGCGCCGTGCCATCCGCGAAAACGATGACAAGATCAATCCCGTAGAAGAAAAGAAAAACGAGGAATACGTTCTGCCAAGAGATCTGAAGAAGGGCGACAAGGTCTATATCGTCAACATTGACAAGGAGGGCTTCCTGCTTGATACCCCCGACAAGAGCGGCACCGTGACGGTGCAAGCGGGAATTCTCAAGACGAGAACCAAGATCTCCAACCTGCAACTTATCGTTGAGAAGCCGCAGGTCATCAGTGGCAAGCAGAAGAAGCCCGCCGCCGACTACCACGTTAAGGTCAGCAGCAGTTTCCGCGACGAGATCGATCTGCGCGGATTGCTTGGCGACGAGGGATGGCTTGCCGTTGATAAATATCTGGACGAGGCGGTGCTTGCCAACTTTTCGCAGGTGCGCCTGATCCACGGAAAGGGAACGGGTGCGCTCAAAAACGCGCTTTGGCAACACCTTAAAAACGACCGCCGCGTGGCATCCTTCCGACTTGGCAAATACGGTGAGGGCGACGGCGGCGTCACCGTAGTCGAGATGAAATAAATGAACCTGCTTTTTGTGGGGACTTTTTGGCGGGCAGTGCCCGCACCCAATACTCGCTGTTTGTACAGCGAAGATAAGTTGCTTCACACCACGATCTTGGACTACAGCATCATTTCAAACGCGCGGTAGGTATGAGCGTATACCACTGTGTAACAACGTCATTTGAAAGCGGCGCGAGCCGCCCACCACCCCAAATGGTCACGAAAGTTAGTTTTCAGTAGGGGGCTGTTGTCGCGAAGCGCAATAAAAGTTTTTAGTCAAGCTTTTTTCAAAAAGCTTGCGCAGTGGAGGCGCGAAGCCTCCTTGTCGCCCGCAGGCGACGAAACTTCCCTTATCGGCATTTCTCTTTTGTTAGCTTTTCTCTTTGTGCCTTTCGTGTCAAAGAGAAAAGCGGCTATGGAGACTTGCGAGTCGATGCGGCTACGTGCCGTTTCAACGCGAATTAACATAAGGTTACAAAGGAGAAAAAACAATGGAAAAGCTCTACCTCAATCCCAAGTTTCCGCATTTTCTACACGGCGGCGACTACAACCCCGACCAATGGCAGGATTCCCCGGACGTGCTTTCGGAGGATATGCGCCTGATGAAGCTTGCCGGTTGCAATGCCATGACGGTCGGCATCTTTGCATGGACGGCGCTTGAGCCGGAAGAGGGCAAATTTGATTTTTCCTTCCTTGATAAAACAATGGACGACGTCTACGCCAACGGCGGCAGGATCGTCCTGGCAACCCCCTCGGGTGCGCGCCCCGCATGGCTCTCGCAAAAATACCCCGAGGTGTTGCGCGTGCGTGAGGACGGCGGACGTAACAAGCATGGCAGAAGACACAACCACTGCTTCACATCCCC
>JAZRGI010000265.1:0-13539 GCA_045644105.1 Eubacteriales bacterium
AATCCTGCTATGATCTGCTCTTTTTCATCAACGTCATTCAACGTGTGCCAGATGTTGACAAGTCCCGCGACTGCCGTTCCGCCAAGCAGACCCTGCTGCTCCACAAGCACGACCGAAAGCCCCAGACGTGCCGCCCTGACTGCCGCAAAAACGGCCGTACAGCTACCGCCGACAATACAAAGATCACACGCATCCTTTACCGGTACTCTTTTTTCCGGCTCTGTAATATACTCCATGCGAAAGCACCTCTTTTCCTTTTTTCGTATTGTATCACATCCTTGCAAAAAAATCCTCTCGCGCGCTCTGTTTTTTCTCCACTTTTGTTCGATGGGTTGACTTTTTATACGGGCGGTGCTATAATGACGTCAATGGGGGTGATCTTACGTTTGACCGTTATACATACGTTGCCAAGCGCAACGGCGCGTTTGCCGCGGGCATTGGCTCGTGCAAAATTACAAGCTCACAGAATCCCGTATTTCTTTTTACCACGTTGCGCATTTTGCGCGTAACGCAAGGAAAGGGAGAGTGGCGCGTGGGGGCAAAGGTATTAAAAATTCAAACGGGGGATATTGTCTTTGTCAACAACGCCGAGCCGCGACAGTTTATGTCGATTGACGACGCACCTCTGGAGGCGGACATTTTTGCCCTTTCCCCCGCGATACTTGCCCTGGAACCAACCTTGATCTCTTTTTTTTACAGCGGTGTCAAAACGCCTATTGTCAAGTCGGATTCCGAGATCGGCAGATCGGTTGCCTGCATATTGGACACGGTAAAGGCGCGTGCATCAAGTGAGGAAGACCTATCCAATGCGACCGTGCATCTGCTTTTGGGAGCGGCGTGCCTGATCAAGCATTCGATCTCTCTGCAAGAGCCTGCAAAATATGCCGTCCTCCCTGCCAACGGCGCTGTCGCGGTGGCGCAAGCCGTTGCCAAGATCGCAGACCGATTGGAGGAGCTTTCCGACGTTTCCGAGCTTGCGCACGAGGTTGGTATCAGCCGTTCTCATTTTTCGGTGCTATTCAAGCAATTCACCGGCACCACCCCCGCGCTTTATTTAAGACGCGCACGTCTGGAGCGCGTGATCTATCTTTTGAAATGTGAAAACGTGAACGTATTGGACGCCGCCCTCGCGTGCGGCTTTAGCTCGTCCTCAGGATTTTATCGTGCATTCACATCCGAATTCGGCGTATCCCCAAAGGAATTTTTGAGGCAGTGATGCTTCTTTCACAGCACAAAAACGGCACACCGTAGTAAAAGCGGTGTGCCGTTCAACATTTTTGAAAGCAGATATTTTTTACGCCTCGATTGCCGCGATCAGCTGCTCACGCAAACGGTACAAATAGTTGGTCTCTCTTGGGTACTCGGTAAAGGTCAACTTGCCGCCGGCGCTCTCCAAAACGAGCTTTTCGGTCGCCTCGCGTCCGATGCGCGACTCGCAAAGAGCAAGCAGACGCATATCCTCCATCGCCTCGCGGATGGCGTTGAGTCGGATCGACTCCCATGCCGTTCCGTCATCGCCCGGGTAGACCACGAACATATCGCCCGACGGAGCAAAGTAATCGCCGTCGGTGTAAAGGAAGGGATCCAGACGGTCGTAGGAGTTTTCATCGTAGTAGAAATTAAAGCCCCAATGCAAAAAGCCCTCGATGTGATGCAGCCAGAGCTGAACGCCGAGAATACGGGTGCGCGACAGAGGCATGGCAAGCATACGACTGGTAGCGTGATTTCCGGTACTGCCGCAATAGTAGGTCCAAAGACCTTCTATTTTATGATCAAGGAAGGGCTGAATACGGGGAATATGAGGGACGGGCTTTCTCGCCGCGCCGCTCTCGTAAAAGGCAAAATCCGAAAGTGCATCAATAATGGGATAGCCCTTGAGGTACGGCTCCACCGCCGCCTTGCATCGCAGATACTGATCCATGTGGGTGGTGTGCGGCTCGTCCGAGATATGGAAATAGCAATTCTCGGCAACGCCGCGCTTTTCCAGATGCGCCACCAACGCAGGGATCATGGTTGCAAGAAAATCGGTGTATTCCTTTCCGCAGGCATCGGTCTCCCAACCGAAGATCTTCTTCTTTCTGCCGTTGACGGTTGCCACAAACTTGGGCGCATGCTCGGCACCCCACTGGGTGAAGAAATGCGCGATCTCAAAGTATTTGATGCCCACCGAGTGGCAAAGATCGATCCAACGGTCAAGCTTATCAAAGCCGAAGCTGTAGCTGCCGTCCGCCTCCACGGTAATGTCCATCAGCTGTGTCGTGGGACGCTCACCGCCAACGTAGGTATCCACCGCAGGGGTAAAGATGGGCGTTAAGATCATGTTGATACCGTTCTTGACCGCCGCGCGCAAAAAGCTTTCGATCAGTTTCCAATGCTTTTCGGAGAAAGTGCGCACGCCGTAATGCTGTGCGATACAGTCGGTATAGAACCACTCGCTGTGAATCAAGGTTTGCGGCGGAAGTGCCGTATCCGATACACGAACCGAAACCGTTGCCGACTGCATCAGTGTGTCGTCGGTCTGGCTGTGAAGCGAAAGCGTTATATCATAGTTGCCGGCGGGATAGTCATCGGGAAGAACGGCCTCCACCCAAAGCGTGTGCAATTGGTTGGGGAAAATCGTCATGCCGTGCTGATAGTGAAGCGGACGGAGCAGGTCGGGATAGAGTCCCGGCGTGCGGCGCAGATAATGCTCGTCGGCAGCGGCAAAGCAGGGGAAATGGTTGGGCATACTGATGACGGCGCGTACCGTCGCGTATTCGGCAAGCGGGCCGGAAAGACGAACCGTGCAACGGTCGCCTCTGCGCTTGGAGGCAGGATCCTCATAATAAACACCCACCTGATAACAAAGCGGTTGTCCGCGCAACACGGTAAAGCTTCGCATCTCGGGTTTATCGTTAATATGCTCGTCCAAGAAGCACTTTTCCAAAGAGGACATCGGCTTCATCTGAATCTGTTCGTTCATAAAAAACTCCTTTGGTTTAGCATCGTATTGCAACACCTCACGGCGATACGTTATTATGATACATTTTATTTTGGGGTTTGTCAATAGCTTTCTTAAAAAATAAAAAAAGCTATTGACATCACTTTTACGGTATGGTAAAATACACTCAACCTCTACAATACAGGTGAAAAGGAGAGCTGTTATGATTGTCAAGGAATACATTAAAAACTTTGAAAAGCTCGGATTTGGAATGTTCGTGCATTTCGGTCTTTACAGTGTTCACGCCAAGGGCGAATGGGCGTTCAACCGCAACATTACCCCCACCGATTACGAAACGCTTTTTAACCGCTTCAATCCCGATTCCGATTGGGCAATCAATCTGGTTGCCACTGCAAAAGCCGCAGGCTGTAAGTACATCAACATTACCACTCGTCACCATGACGGATTTTCGCTTTACGATACCTGCGGACTGACCAACTACGACGCGCCTCACAGTGCCGCCGGACGCGACCTGATCCGCGAATTTGTGGATGCTTGCAATGATGCCGGCATCGTTCCCTTCTTCTATCACACTCTGCTTGATTGGCACGTAGCGTCCTACCGCGAGAATTTTTCGGAGTACCTGAAATATCTGCGCCGCAGCATTGAGATCCTATGCACGAATTACGGTAAAATAGGTGGCTTTTTCTTTGACGGTATGTGGGACAAATGGGATGCCGATTGGGAAGAGGACGACCTCTACGCCACCATTCGCGCACACCAACCAGAGGCAATGATCATCAACAACACGGGACTTTCCAAACGCGGCGAGCCGGGACACATTGAATTGGATTCGGTTACCTTTGAGCGTGGCAGACCTTCCGCCATCAATCAGGAGGGTGCCGTAAAATACATTGCCAGTGAAATGAATGAGGTATTTGCCAATCACTGGGGATACGCTAAACGCGACTTCCAATACAAATCGCTTGTCGAGATCATTGAGTCGCTTTGCGTTTGCCGTCGTTACGGCTCCAACTTCTTGCTCAACGTCGGCCCCACCGGAAGCGGTGCGCTCCGTCTGTTGGACCGTGCAATGTTGACCACGCTTGGCGAGTGGGTAGAGATCAACCGCGAGGCACTTTATCTTCCCCGCCCCACCGCCATCGAGATCTCGGGTAATCCCAAGGACTTTTTGTTGCGCGGCGACAACTGCTATTATCTCTTTATCCACGATCTGCCCATGAAGGGCGATCCCAACGTGGCAAACACCCCTGCCGCAAATCCCTTTGCCGATAGCTTCGTATTGGCGGAACGCATCAAGTCGGTCAAATGGCTTGACAACGGTGAGGACATCGTCTTTTTGCAGGATGGCGACAAGACGACAGTTTCCCCCGCTCCCCAGATCTATGGCGAGAGCATGGTTGTGAAGGTTGCAAAAATCGAATTACAATAATAAAACAGAGATCCCCTTTGGAGTTTGCACTCCAAAGGGGATATTATATTACGGCGTATCGGTTATTCCTCCTCCAACGCCTCGTAGATCTCCATCAGGCGCTCCTCGACCTCACTCTTGCGTGCGTCCAATTCGGCGGCGCGCAGATAGTCGGCGGCGGCAGAGCCAAACAACTCCTCGTCGATCTGTTCCAGCTCGGCTTCCAACTCCTCACACTCACGGCGCAACCGCTCAAGCTGCGCTTTTTTCTTGCGCGCGTCGGATGCTGCCTGTTTATTTTTCAGGTATTGCTCCTTGCCGGTTCCCGGCGAAGCCGATGCGGACGACACCACAGTGCCGCTCGCCTCGCGCTCGGCAATCCTCGCCGCTTTATACTCCTGCAGTTCGGTGTATGCCTGTCCCGCTCTGTCTACATGAAAATCCAACAGATCTCCAACAAAGGCATCGCCCGGCTTGATCTCCAAAATACGCGTCGCAAGTTTGTCGATCAGATAACGGTCATGCGAAACCGTAACGATGGTTCCGTCAAACTGCTCCAATGCGCTCTCAAGTGCTTCGCGCGAATCGATATCCAAGTGATTGGTAGGCTCGTCCAAAACCAACAGGTTCATACGCGAAAGGATCAACTTTGCCAACGTCAAGCGCGCCCGCTCACCGCCACTGAGTACCGAAACGCTTTTGAAGACATCCTCTCCCACAAAGCGGAAGAGAGCGAGCGTATTGCGCACTTCGGTTTCGGTCATGGTGGGATAGGCATTCCAAAGCTCGTCCAAAACACTGTTTTCGGGTGTCAGATTCTGATTCTCCTGATCATAGTATCCGATCTCAACGTTGTATCCGCTCTCGATCACGCCCGACACGGGGGCAAGTTTACCGAGGATCAACTTGATCAACGTTGATTTTCCGCATCCGTTGGGACCGATGATCAGTACGCGCTCCTGACGTTTGACAAGAAAGGAAAGATTTTCAAACAACGTCCGCTCGGCATATCCCATGGAAAGTCCGCGCACGTCCAGCACGTCGTTTCCCGAAGCAAGACTCTCCGAAAAACGCATCCGTATACTTTTGGGGGCGTTCTGCGGCCGCTCCACGCGCTCCATTTTATCAAGCAACTTTTGTCGACTCTCTGCCGCAATGATGTTTCGCCGGCCGTTCCATGCGCGTTGTTCCGCAATATACGCTTGCTGACGGGCGATCTCACGTTGTTGGTTTTTCCAGTGGCGTTCGGCGATCTCCTTGTCGATGCGCCTCTGCTCCATGCTCTTGGTGTATCCACCCTGATAAAGCTTGGCGCGATGATGCTCAATGGCAAGTGTCTTATTGGTAACTCGGTCCAAAAAATAACGGTCGTGCGAGATCACCATAACACATTTGGGATAAGAAACCAAAAAGCTCTCCAACCACGCAAGCGTTGCAATATCCAGGTGGTTGGTAGGCTCGTCCAACATCAGAATATCCGGCTCGCGGGACAACTCGATGGCAAGTGCCAACCGCGTGCGTTGACCTCCGCTGAGTGTCGCCACCGATTGCTCCATTGCCGCGCGGTCAAATCCCAATTTTTGTAAAATCGATACGCATCTGCCGCGAAATTCCAATCCGCCTTCGCGGACGTAGCGGTCGTGCAGATCGGTATACTCGCGAATGTCCTCGGCACGTCCCTCGCTCAACCGTCCCTCCAGAACGGTAAGCCGCTCCTCCATCGAAAGCAAATGACGAAATGCCTCGTACATACGGTCCAGAACGTTGCGCTCGCCCTCTTCACTGTCGAACGCGCCCTCCTGCGTCAGTACACCAACGGTTTTCCCTTTGGAAATATACACCTCTCCCGAGGTTGGTTCCTCCTCGCCGAGAATCAGACGAAAAAGTGTTGACTTTCCGCATCCGTTGACACCGATAATACCAAGCTTGTCGTTTTCCTCCAGGGAAAAAGATACCGATTTCAGAATGGGAGTGGTGCCGTAACTGAGCGACAAATCGTTGATACTGATAGCTAACATTTACACCCCTCCCTCTTAAAGCTTGGTCTTGGCTTCAATTGCCACACCCAAAATTCTTGCGCGTCCCATTTCAAAATCCTCCGGAGAGAGCGCAATGGGACTGTACGCCTCATTTTCCGGCATTAAGAAAATACGGTGATTTTTCTTAAAAAAGCGCTTTACGGTTGCGCTTTCCCCGTCCACAAGACAGGCAACGATCTCACCGTTCTCTGCATACTGTTGCTTGCGAAACAAAACGTAAGTTCCGTCCACAATACCGCAGTTTTTCATACTGTCGCCGCAAACCACCAAATAAAAATAATCCTCGGTATCGGCAACGTCGGCAAACTCGTGGCAAAGCAGGGTTTCGTCGGTCACGATCGGCGCACCCGCGCGGATGACACCGATGACCGGAACCATACGACTTGCACGGAAAGCACGGTAAGATGCCTCCGCGCTCCGTTTGCCCTCATTCGTCCCCATCAGCTCGTCAAGACCAACGCCGAAAAAATCGGCAATGCGCGCCAACTTATCGGCTTTCGGGCAGGAACGCCCGTTCTTCCAATCGGTAAAGGTAGATGCCGATATCCCGGTCGCCTTTGACACCTGATATACCGTAACGTTATGCGCCTTTAGCATTCGTTCAAACGCGGCATACTCCATCCTGTCCCCTCCTTTTTCTTTTGTTTATTACGAAAATCCGAAATAACTATTGACAACAGTTCGGTTATGCGTTATAATATAGGTACTGAACATATTATAGCCGATTTTCGGATATTTGTCAATATAAAAGCAAATTATTTTATTTTACAAGCTACAATTGACGATTGGCTCACGGAAAGCATTGGTAAAACCAAAAAGCACCGCCCGGCGATCGTTCGGATTTGCGAAACAGAACACAGACCAAAAAGGAGGTTCCATGATCGAACGTCAAATCAGCCATCCAAAGTTAATGGAGCAATGCACCGACGAGGAGCTTGCGCAAGCCAGGGACTATCTTTTGTCTTACCGTCTTTGCGAAAAAATGCTGTGCCTGCGCGGATATGAGCGCAAGCGGAGCGAGCAACACGATATGCCGACAAATGCCGCACAATTTTTACAGATGAGCGACCAACATTGGGAAATGCGCATGCTCGAAATCAAGTCACTGATCAACGCCATGCACAACGGACGCGAAAAGATGGTACTGTATTACCACTATGTACGCGGTGAAAGTGTAGCGTGCGCGGCGCGTCTGATCGGTATTTCTCGCCGCACCGCCTACCGTATGCATGAAAAAGGGCTTGCAATGGTCGTGCTTGCGCGGCGGAAAGAAGCCGAAGCGCTTTCCGATTATCAAAAAAATTGATCCCTTTGCAAACGAATAAAGATCACCTCATGCTCTCATAATAACTAAAAACGGGAGGTGAACTTATGAATACAAATATGAACAACGTAATGAACCGATTGAAAAACATGACGCCCGACGGCAAGACCGTTCTGATCACGCTTGGCGCTGTCGGAGGTGTAACGGCGCTTGGTGTTACCGCCGCCGCGATCTGGAATTCCAAACAGATGCGAATGGCTCGCACCGTCAAAAAAACCGGAAAAATCCTTTATCAGGTAGGAACCGCCATGCGCAACGTTTCGGGCATTTCCGACGGATAATCGGCATTGGGAGAATCGCAGGCAAGCGACTCTCCCTTTTTGATACCGCGACAACCTAGCGCCTATTTTTGGAAAAACTATTGCAATTATCATTATTTTATGTTACAATATGTTGAATCATAAAAAAAGAGGTGCTTTATGTTTATCATTGAGCTTGCGGAAATCCGTATTCGCATCGAAAATCAATATTCCTTCATAGCCAACCAATGCCGTGACTATATTTGTTCGGGTGACAACTATGACTTTTCGGTATCGGTCAGTGAAGACGAGATTCGCGAGGAGCAAAAAAACGGTGATTTTGCAAGCGGTTACTGTGAAAGCATCTGCGCCTACCGTCACATCTGTGAGATTTTACCGTCCTACAACGTTTTCCTGATGCACTCCTCGGTAATTGAGGCAAACGGATATGCTTACGCCTTTACCGCAAAAAGCGGTGTCGGAAAATCCACGCACACCTCCCTATGGTTGAAAAACGTACCCAACGCGCGTGTACTCAACGGCGACAAGCCGCTCTACCGTTTGGAAAGCGACGGCACGTTGACGGTTTTCGGCACACCGTGGAACGGAAAAGAAGGTTGGGGAGAAAATATCAGTGCGCCGTTAGCGGCGATCTGCTTTATTGAGCGCGGTGAAGTCAACCGTATTCGCCCCGCAACCGAGGACGAGATCATCAATCGCCTCATGCATCAACTCTATCTGCGCGGCAGACGTACGTCAGTGGCGCAACAATTGGTTCTGATGGACGCGTTGGTGCGCGCGGTTCCTTATTACGTGCTTGCCTGCAACGTCTCCGACGAGGCGGCGCTTTTGGCATGGAACACCATGAAAAAAGACTAACTTTATCTAACCTATCCGAAAGGGGTTTCAACTATGCAAATCAGTAAAGATTTTATTCTTCAAAAGGTGGGTAGCTCCTACGTGGCAGTGCCCGTAGGCAAAGCCAGTAAAACCTTTCACGGCATGGTACGCCTGAACGAAACCGGCGTTTTCCTCTGGAAAAAGCTTTCCGAAAAGGATTGCACCGAGGAGGATCTGGTAAACGCCATTCTCGAGGAGTACGACGTGGCGCGTGAGGTTGCCGCCGCCGATATTCACCGCATCGTCGAGCAGTTGCGCGAAAGCGGTGTCCTCTTATGAACCAAACCATTGAGCAACAGATTGCGGAAAACGGCTTTTACGTCAGTACCACGGTCGGCATCAGTATGCGCCCTATGCTTCGCAACCGTCGCGACCGTGTCGTGATCTGCCCCACAGAAAGCAAACGACTGTCCAAATGGGATCTGCCGCTCTACAAGCGCCCGGACGGAAAATACCTTCTCCACCGCATCATTGAGGTGCGCGATGGCTACTACGTCATCCGCGGTGACAATACCTATGCAAAAGAAAGGGTTCCGGACGAGTGGATCATCGGTGTCATGACCGAATTCTATCGGGGCAAACGACACGTGCTTGCCTCCGATCGCCGTTACCGCCGTTATGCGGCATTCTGGCAGACGATCTATCCGATCCGCCTACCGTTTTATTGGTTGCGCCGGGCGGCATCCTTTGTGAAACACAAACTGCTGCGCATCAATGCCTGAAAAGGCACTTCGATCGCAACGCACATTGGGGGAGCACCTGTTTCCAAAACGGTAGCTCTCCCCTTTTTCGTCAATTCTCAAACAAATCAACTATGAAAGCAGGACGTTATGGAATTATCCGAAAAGATCATTCAAACCTATACCGAAATCCTTCGTGAAGAGCTTGTTCCGGCAATGGGATGCACCGAGCCGATCGCCATTGCCTACGCGGCTTCGATTCTGCGTGAAGCACTTGGCATCTGCCCCGACGTAGTGCGCGTTGGGTTGAGCGGAAATATCATCAAAAACGTCAAAAGTGTAATCGTCCCCGCAACCGGCGGTATGCACGGCATCTCTGCGGCGGTGGCTGCAGGCATCATTGCCGCACGTCCCGACAAAAAGTTGGAAGTGCTTTCGGAGTTGGACGCCTCGTCACAGGCACAGATTATCGAGTATCTGCAAACGGCGGACATCAAGCTCAATGAGTTGGACACGCCAAACCCGTTTGAATTGCGCATGATCGGAGAAGCCAACGGACACACCGCAACCGTACACTTGGCGCACCGTCACACAAACGTGCAAAGCGTCACCGTGGACGGCAAGGATCTGACTGACCGATACCGTGTAACCGAAGCATCGGAAGACGCTTCCACTGCAGACCGACAGCTTCTCAACGTTGAAACGATCGTCGCCTTTGCCGACACCGTGGCGCTTGACGAGCTTGCTCCCCTGCTCCACCGACAGATCGACATGAATATGGCGATTGCCGAGGAAGGCTTGCAGAATCTTTACGGCGCAGGCATTGGAAAGCTTTTATACGCCAAAGGAAAATGCGACCTCCGCAACCGTGCGCGTGCCTATGCCGCGGCAGGTTCGGATGCCCGCATGAGCGGTTGTGAGCTTCCCGTCTGTATCATTTCAGGAAGCGGAAATCAAGGCATCACCGCATCGGTTCCCGTTGTGGTTTACGCGCAGGAAATAGGCGCGGATGAGGAAACACTTTTGCGCGCGCTCATTGTTTCCAATCTGATCACGGTACATCAAAAGACCGGCATCGGCTGTCTTTCGGCATACTGCGGTGCCATTAGTGCCGGCTGCGGATGCGGAACCGGCATCTGCTATCTGAACGGCGGAAAATTTTATGAAATTGCGCACACCCTTGTAAATGCGGTAGCCATTCTTTCGGGCACCATCTGCGACGGCGCCAAGCCATCCTGTGCCGCGAAAATCGCCATGGCAGTTGAGGCGGGCATTATGGGTTTTGAAATGATGACCGAGGGACGGCAGTTCTACGGAGGCGACGGCATTGTTACCAAAGGCGTGGAAAACACCATTCGCAACGTCGGCAGACTTGCGCGTGACGGCATGAGCGGCACCGACCGCGAGATCATTCGCATCATGCTGGGAGAAGCTTAAAGAGCTGCCCTCTATATCTATACCGTTGCAATCCTTTTGCTAATCTTGAATTTTGAATACAAACTTGAGGAGGAATACCCCCATGAAAAAATCGCTGTGGAAGAAAATGATCTGCTTATTATTGGCTACCCTATTGCTTTTTTCCTCGGTTGCGTGCAACAACTCACCAACATCGAGCTCCGAAGGATCAAACGAAGACCCCAAACAGCAGGTAAAGGAATTTATCCCATCCGAGCACTTTGCCATTGTGCGCGGGGAGCTTTATGTATCTGATTCAAGCATTTCCGACGCTTGCTACCTCATCAAAAAGGCTTTTAAGGCGGCTTACGGCTACCAATTGGTAGCCTACACCGACAAAACCGAATACACCAATGACAGTTATGAGATCCTTGTGGGAAGCACCAATCGTCCTCAATCAAAAAAACATCTTGATCAGCTATATCTGAACGATTACGTCTATGCAATCCCCTCCGAGCGAGTGATCGTCATCTGTGGCGGCACCCCCGAGAAAACATTGGCGGCGGCAGAACAGTTTTGTCAGGACGTTCTGACTTATAATGGCAAAAAGGCAGAAACCCAAAATGCCGTGTTGAAGACCGGAACAAATTATACGCATAGCGAATCCTACGATTACACCGTGCTAACCATTAACGATATTCTTTGGGAGGACTACACCCTCGCCATTTCATCTGTTCAAGACCTCCCCGGTGCCATCTCTTTGATGAAAGAATTCGGACAGTATACGGGACAAACCTTGCCCATCATTCTCGAATCCGAAATGACGGGGGAGGAAGAATCGATCATCCGCATTGGAGCAGCCTACCGCGACGGTAAAAAATCAACTACACTTTCGGGTTACACCGTCAACAGCTATGTTGATGCAAAAGGAAACGTTCTTTGCATCGAAGCCTCTAACGACACGTACTATGAAAACGCCATTGCCGCGTTGGCTTCCAAGGGCGAAAAGGTGGTGGCAGCCGATACGGTAAGCTACACCTTTCAAAAACAATTTTTCTATCAAACAAATACCGAAAACAAAGACGGCTCCAACAAAGAAGTTGAGTCTGTTCAATGGGATCTGCATGATGAAAAAATTGAACAGTTGGGAGAAGGATTGACCTACACCGAGCAGGTATTCTACGATGACAGAGGTCTGCCCCACCGTGTTTTCACATTGGTAATTGACAGCAATCTTTACGATTTTACCATGGGTTCTTCTAAAGACGGGGACGCATTTACGCTACCCAACGCAGCCGATCGTCAGACAGTAGAACAGCATATGCAAGAAGCACTCAAAAACGGAAAAAACGTGCTTGCAGGCGTGAACGGCGACCAATTTTACATTGACGGAAGAGTTCTTGGCGACTACCGTCCCGACGGACTGACGATCAAGAATGGAAAAGTGATCTCAAAGGGTGAGCCAACTCGCCCCGCTCTTGGCGGAACCACCGAAAAAGACCGCGCCTTCTTTGGTATTACCAAGGACGGCAAGCCGATCATTGCGATGGAAAGCGAATATATCAACGATGAAGCAAAGCTCAACACTCTGCAAACCGCAATCGGTGCCAACATCAAGCTTGCAGAAAACGGACAAACCGTTTATTACAAAATCCATCGCAACATTGGTCACGGTCAGGCAACCTGGGATCCGCGCACAGTATATGGATACACTGAGGACGGCCACGTTATTCTGGTGTGCGTTGACGGCAGAGACGAGGACTATTCCAATGGCGCTTGGCTTTTGCAATTGTCTTTACTTGCACATCGCTTTGGCGCTTCCGATTTGGTCCAGCTGGACGGCGGCGGCTCAACGTGCATGGTTTTGCGAGATCCCGATACAAACGTCTACACTACGGTCAACAAACCGTCTGACGGAGAGTTGAGAAAGGTCTATAATTCGCTGTTGGTAGTAAAAAAATAAAGTCAGCAGTATACGATATTGATAGGGGCTACCTTAAATTGGATTTTTGGGGTAGCTCCTTTTACTTTTTTGAGACAATCTGAAAAAACCTCTTTACAAAATCAAAAAACAGTGTTATAATAAACTTGCCAAACTAATCAAATAATATGGAACTGGTATATTTCTCGCTGCGAGAGATATATTCTTTTGTGATACACAAAAATAGAATTTGATAAAATGCAAATTCCATCATTTTTGTGCGTGCAAAGAATTGCAGTTTCAAATGATTAGTTTGGCGACTATCGGAGTTTGCGTTTTTGTGCGGTTACTTCGGTAGCCGCACTTTTTTAATTGTTGGAGGATCTATGAGAAGGATTGACGAACTGGGCAGAGTTGTGATTCCATCCGAATTGCGAAAGAAATACGGACTTGAGCATGGCATGGGCGTTGATTTTTTTGATCGGGACGGAGAGATCATTCTAAAGCCGACCATCCCGCTTTGCAGGGTATGTCACAGTAAAATTTCAACCGATTCCATGTTTCCCCTGTGCAAAAATTGCATTGCCGAGGCAGCAAAAATTCATACCGAAGGCAATCCTTGATTTGCCTTTTCCAAAAAGACTGCAGGACAGAGAAGCTCCTTCCTCTCTGCCCTAAGTCGGATGCCA
>JAZRGI010000266.1:0-2959 GCA_045644105.1 Eubacteriales bacterium
TCGTCAAAATATTTTAGCAAGTCTTGTTTTTTCATCTGTTTCTCCAAGCGATTGATCAATGCTTTCACTTATATAGTCCGCGCGTTTATGGAAATGTTAGGTGGGTTTTAGAATATTATATCATAAATTTATGAATTAGTCTATAACCAAACCGCCGAGAGCGACCAAACGGTTACTCTCGGCGGCTTTTATAACGTTATTTTGATTAAGACTAATTCTTTTTCTTATTATTTGCCTTTGATTCACTCATATTGCGCAAAATCTCAAGGGCGCGATCCAAGCCGCCCACCTCGTCAATGATCCCATATCGCACCGCCTCGCTCCCCTCAATGATCGAGCCGCAGTCGGTTGCGATCTGATCGGGACGCATCATCAGCTCTTCAATATCCTCGGCGCTTGCCTTGGAGTGCGCACAGATAAAATTGACGATTCTCTTTTGCATCTCACTCATATACCGAAAGGACTGCGGCACGCCAAGCACCGTACCGCTAACACGGACGGGGTGGATGGTCATGGTCGCGCTCGGCACGATCAGTGAGTAGCTCGCCGCCGTTGCCAGAGGCACGCCGATCGAATGTCCTCCCCCCAACACCAAAGACACCGTCGGCTTGGTCATAGAGGCGATCATCTCCGCCAATGCAAGCCCCGCCTCCACGTCACCTCCCATCGTATTGAGAATGATGAGAACACCGTCGATTTCCTCGCTCTCCTCCGCCTCCACCAAAAGCGGTATGATCTGCTCGTATTTCGTTGCCTTCTGCCCTTCCGGTAAAAGATAATGTCCCTCTATCTGCCCGATAATAGGAAGTGTCTGAAAGCGCTCCCTCGTGTTTTCGGCAATGCTTCCGAGTCCGCTTGCAATGGTGTCGACAAGCGCAGAAGCGCCGTCGTTCTCTTTTTTTGAAGTTTCGCGTGTGTTCATTCTTTCAATATGGCTCAAAATCTCTTCCCCCATCGGCTTTTTTATTAGGATTGCCGACAAAAAGTACTGTTATGTACCATTAAAATAAAAAAAGGTCTTTACATTTTCAAAAAAAAATGTTATAATAGATGAGAATGGGGACTTGAGGGTCCCGCATAACAAATTCGACATAAGAAAGGTTTCTGAATTATGGAAAACAAGGTTTTGGTTGAAACCTCCGCCAGACACATTCACCTGACGGACGATGCGGTAAAGGCACTTTACGGTGAGGGCGCAGAGCTTGTAGTAAAGAAAATGTTGAGCCAGCCCGGCCAGTACGCAGCCGCAAACGATAAGATCACTTTGGTTGGCCCCAAGGGCACCCTGGCAGTCAGTGTTCTCGGTCCCACGAGAAAGGCAAATCAGGTAGAGCTTTCCTTTACCGACGCGCGTTCTCTCGGTCTTTCCGCAGTTCCGGTTCGTGAGAGCGGCGACGTTGCAGGCACTCCCGGACTGAAGATGGTTGGTCCCGCAGGCGAGATCGACATCACCGAGGGCGTTATCATCGCAAAAAGACACATTCACATGACTCCCGACGATGCAGAAAAGTTCGGCATCACCGACAAGCAGATCGTTAAGGTAAAGGTTGCAAACGACGCTCGTACCACCATTTTTGACGACGTTGTCTGCCGCGTTCATCCCACCTACGCGCTTGCAATGCACATCGACACCGATGAGTGTAACGCCGCTTGCGCATTTGGTACCGTGTACGGCGAGGTCATTCTCTAATTCTTTCCCTTGATCGGAGGAAACAGGTATGAAGATCGTATTTCAGGGCGATAGCATCACCGATGCCGGCAGAGATAAGCGCAATTATCACCACATGGGAAACGGCTACCCAAAGTATGCCACCGAGTTGATCCGCGCGTCTTATCCCGATATCGACTTTGAGTTCATCAATCAAGGGATCAGCGGCAACCGCACCTGCCAGCTCTTTGACCGTCTGTACACCGACGCCATCGCATTTGAGCCAGACGTGATTTCGATCCTGATCGGTATCAACGATATTTGGCACAGACACGGCGCCGGACGCATTGAAACGACCGACGAACAGATCGCAACCAACTTCCGTGCTATCGTAGAGCGTTTGAGAAAGCAGACCAACGCAAAGATCCTCATCCTCTCGCCCTTCCTCCTTGACAGTGAGGATAAGGAAGAGTGGCGCCCCGAGGTCGAACGTGTCATTGACATCATTCGTCCCCTGGCCAAGGAATTTGCCGATGCCTTCATTCCTCTCAACGAGTTGTTTGCAGAGGCACTGAAGACGCAACCCGAACCGAAATACTATTCGGGCGACGGCGTTCACCCCAACGCA
Organism: Eubacteriales bacterium; assembly: GCA_045644105.1. Classification (GTDB taxonomy): domain Bacteria; phylum Bacillota; class Clostridia; order Oscillospirales; family CAG-272; genus UMGS1865. The sequence goes on from JAZRGI010000266.1 coordinate 2,277, forward strand.
AACGGATCGGAATTTATCGGAAAGCTTTACGCAGAGGCATTCAAAAAGCTTCTTTAAGCCGGTAAAAAGATTCCTTGTCGATCCCATTGAGGCTTGGCACAAAAATCAAAAGCTATGCAGGTGTGCCTGCAGGTTTATAAAAAAAGTTAATCTAAAATAAGGAGATACAAACAATGAGCAAAGAATTTTCTTGCGAATACGCAATGAGCGCAGAAGTTGAAAAAATGTGCGTCGTTGCAAAGGGCCCCGATCACGGTCCGGCCCCCATTCCCGAAGAAGGTAAGTGGGTTCAGGCAAAGCAGATCACCGACATTTCCGCATACACCCACGGTGTGGGCTGGTGCGCACCCCAGCAGGGCGCTTGCAAGCTCTCGTTGAACGTTAAGAACGGTATCATCGAGGAAGCTCTCGTTGAGACCATCGGTTGTTCGGGTATGACTCACTCCGCAGCTATGGCAGCTGAGATCCTTCCCGGTAAGACCCTCCTTGAGGCTCTTAACACCGACCTTGTTTGTGACGCTAACAACACTGCAATGAGAGAGCTGTTCCTTCAGATCGTTTACGGTAGAAGCCAGTCTGCATTCTCCGAGGGCGGTCTTGTTATCGGAGCAGGTATGGAAGACCTTGGTAAGGGCGAGAGATCCATGGTTGGTACTATGTACGGAACCAAGGCAAAGGGCGTT
>JAZRGI010000267.1:0-5931 GCA_045644105.1 Eubacteriales bacterium
TATTTGATTGACAAGAACACCTCTGCCTTTGCGAGTGTCGACTTCATCGCAGACGACGATTATATGTAGAGCAAGAGCCTTTGCTCTTGTGCGTAATTCGGAATCTTTCATTGCTTTTCTCCTTTTATGGTGAAGTTTTTGCGTTGCAAAAGTGAAGTTGTTCGCTTTTCCCACAGTGAAGTTTTGCCCCTTTGTCGCAAAGTGAAGTTAAGTTCGCCCCAAGGTTACTTCTCACTTGCGCCGCAAGCGGCGCAAACTTCACTTCGGCATTAGCCGAAACTTCACTGCTTGCAACTTCACTCGCCGTAGGCGAACTTAGTTGTCGAAAGTGCGTGTGAGACACACGACACTTTCGACGTGTCCCGTCCTCGGAAACATATCCACCGGTGTGACGGTTCCGATCTCATATCCAAGCTCACGGAAGATCACGCAGTCGCGTGCCAGCGTATCGGGATTGCAGGAAACGTATACCACTCTGTTGAAATTCCGTTCGGAGATGTAACGAATCAACTCGGGCGTGCTTCCCTTTCTGGGCGGATCAAAAACGACCGTCGTATGTGCGGCATCAAGACGACCGTGCTCTGTTTCTGCAATGTCGAGCAACCTGCGAGCATCGCTTGCGTCACCGCAATAAAAATACGCCTTCTCAATTTGGTTGCGCGCGGCGTTTTGCTTGGCACACGTCACGGCATCCTCAACGATCTCGATACCAATCACCTCTTTTGCGCAATCCGCCATGGAAAGACCGATGGTGCCGATACCGCAATAAAGATCCAACAAGGTTTCCTCACCTGAAAGCTCCGCCTTCTCCTTTGCAACGCCGTAAAGCAACTCACAGGCATTGCGATTGACCTGATAAAACGCCGCGGGCGAGATGCAGAAGCGAAGTCCGCACAACTCGTCCTCGATCGACTCGCGTCCCATAAGCAACCGATATCGGTCGCCCAGCACGACGTTTGTACTTTCGGTATTCACGTTAACGCACACACTGACCACTTCGGGGAAGCGCTTGCCGATCTCATCGCAAAGTTTTCCCTCCATAGGCAACTGCTCGCCGTTGAGAACCAGGCAGAGCATCACCTCGCCGGTTTTGGTGCCACTTCGCAGATAGATATGGCGCAGAAGACCTTTTCCGCTCTCCTCCTCATAGGCGCGTATTCCGTGACGGTTGCAAAAATCGCAGACAAACGAGGTCAGTCTTCCAAAAATAGGAGGTTGGAGTTTACAATCGTCGGCAGGCACGATGCGGTGGGTGCCCGTGGCAAAAAAGCCCGACTCCATGCCGTTCTTTCCGTTACGGACCGGGTACTGTGCCTTATTGCGATAACCGACTAACTCGCCCGTATGCCGAACCGCTTCCACACGCACGTCGCCAAGTCCCGCCTTTCGGAAGGCGTTTTCGACGTAGTCGTGCTTCAACTGCAACTCATGCTCATACTGCACGTGACGGTAGACACAACCGCCGCATCCCGCCGCGGTGCAATCCGCCCCACAACGCAGAGGAGATGGCGTGATCATTTTTTCGATCTTTGCTACCAAATAGCCTTTGTTGACCTTGATAATGCGCGCATCGATGACGTCACCAGTGACGGCATCACGAACAAAGACAACCTGTCCGCGACTGCCGTCACTGTTTTTTAAATGCGCAACGCCGCAACCGAGATTGTTGATCTCTTCTATGGGCAAGCGCACGATCTCATTTTTTTGCATCAGGCGTAGTACTCCTTGCCATTCTCTAGGCACAGACATCCCAAAGCGCCGCCCTCGGCGGCACCGCAATCCATAAAGATACTGCCCTCACCGCGCTCAATGCGGCGGCTTGCCGTGGGTACGTGACCAACGATAACGGTCGCATCATCAATCAGAGCATAGGATGCGTCCAACGGTTCGGAAAAGAAATCCTCGGGCAGATAATCAAAAAGATCGGCGTCGGCATCGTAGTCGGCAATTCCCGCGTGCACCAACACGTATCGCTTGCCCTTGACCTCAACCTCCTCAAAGAGTGCCATCTCCTCAAGATATTCCAGAACGCCCTCGCGCTCGTCATCCGAAAGCTCGCGAAAGGCATTCAGGGTTGCCTGTCCGCCGTCCTGAACCCACGCGGTCATTTCGGCAATATAATCGGCATCGGGGGCAGCGCCGCTTTTGAGCATCTTGGAAAAGCCCTTCAACATTCTCACTGCGAGAAAATCACGTTCTCCCGCAATCGGATAGACATTGACGCGCACGCTCAAGTCGGCGATCAGATCCATCGCCTCCTCACCGTAATCAACGACGTCGCCCAAAACGTACAGGATGTCGTTGTCCGAAAAATCGATCATGGAAAGAAGGGTGCGGAATTTTTCATAGTTACCGTGTATATCGGAAATTACATAAGTCATAATGTGTTTCTCCTTTTCAAATCACTGTTGTGGGGTTACTGTCGATCACGTCGACAACGACGGTTGGATCTGCCTCTGACACCAACTCGCAAAGACGGTAGCAGACCTGATTTTCGGTGTAAAAATGACCTGCGGCAATCAGATTGATCGACCGTTCGGGCGCTTCTGTGAGCCAATTGTGTTTCAACTCTCCCGACAGGTAGGTATCCGCCCCCGCAAGAATCGCGGGAATGACGTCGTCCGATCCGCTGCCGCCAAGCACTGCCACGCGCTTCACCGATCTGCCGGCATCCGAAAGGGTGACCGAGGGCGCTCCCGTAGCAAGTTTGACGCGTTCGGCAAATTCCAATAGGGTGCTTTCCTGCGGCAATTCTCCAATGCGTCCGATCGCCTCGCCGTCGGCGCCGAATGCGGTTACACGGTCAAGTCCCAGATGCTCGGCAAGCAGATCGTTGACTCCGCCCTCGACCGCATCCAACCGCGTATGGAAGCTAAACGCCGCAATACCGCCTCGGATCAGGGCAATCACCTTTTTGGCGATCGGATCATCGTGATTGAGCGCACGCAACGGCGAGAAGATCAACGGGTGATGCGAAAGGATCAGATCGTATCCTCCCGACACTGCCGTCTTTACCACGTCCTCGGTCATATCCAATGCCACAAGCACACGTCTGACCGCCGCGTCGGGATCGGGACAACACATCAAGCCGTCATTGTCCCACGGGCAAGACAGGGACGGCGGTATTTTTTCATTCAAAAAAAGATACAGTTCTTTTACAGTCATAACAATTCCTCCAGTTGCGCAATCATCGAAAGTTCCTCTGTCACGTCTGCCGAAAGCGATTGCGATTTTCCCTTGACAATGGCGTTTAATACGTGGATCTCGTGTCGTACAAGTCCTTCAAAAAGCAGCGGCCTTTCGGTCAGATTGCATCTTCCCAACAATAGCTCCACCGGCGAATATTCGCTGCTCTTTCCGCAATAGCGGGCGGCAATGGTTTGGTAAAATTTATCTTCATAGGTAATACTCTCTCCAACGATCTCAAACGCGTTTTTTAGAAGCCACGCACGCAACGTTGCGGCACGCGTCATCGGTTGCAGAATCAGTCCAACCGACGCTTGTCTGATCCACTCCGCCTCCGAAAGAATACGGACGATCAGGTCGCCTCCCATACCAAAGACCATCACGTCGTCGGCACCGAACGACTCGGTTCCGTGCAAGCCGTCGGTCTGCAGAGTATCTATCTTATCCGCAAGGCCCGCCGCTGCGATGTTTTTGCAGGCAGACAAAATCGGACCTCGGTTGATGTCGCACGCAAGCACGCGCGAGGAAATCCCCTCGCTAACCAGGTAGATCGGCAGATAGGCATGATCGGTTCCAACGTCGATTACACTTCCGCCACGCTTCAGGTACGGAACGGCACTTCTCAAGCGCGTATCCGGTAAAATCAGATTTTGCAAAATGCTACTCCCCTTATCATGAATTCGCTTTTCAATTTTGGGAAAGGGGAAAACCCATGCAAGAGTTTTCCCCTTTCCCAAACCCCCCATCCCCATCAAAACCGACAGAGGTCTGACGGAGCGCGTATGGGGGCTCGGGTTCTTTTATTTCTGCTTTGTGGCAAGGAATGCGTTAATCTGTGCGATCAGCGCATCTGCATCGGTACCGTGAACGGCGCAGGCATCCTCAATGCACTCACCTCTGGAGGCGGGGCAACCGAGGCAGTGCATACCGATAGCAAAGAAAAACTGTGCGGTCTCCGGCTCGTAATCGAGAATTTCACCGATAATGGACTTCTTCGTAACAACCATGATTTGTATTTCCTTTCTGTAAATTGATTCTGCATCTGCGAGCGATGCGTCGACAAAAACTGTCATTTCTTATTATACCCCAAAACGCGTTTTCTGTCAATCATTCCACGCATATTTTCGAGAAAAAAATATACTTTATAAAAGTTTTTTCAAGATATATAAACTTATAAAAAAATTTACAGTTACATCCCTCTCAAACATAGCCACACCCTTGACATTCCGATAAAAAAATGATATAATGTAGAGATGAATGGGTAAACCAAGAGTTCAACGGTGAAAGGAGGAGCGATCTGTGAAACCGGCATTTACCGACATCATTGCCAACCAATCGCTTCGTGAGCGTCTTGGTGCCGATATTCTGCGAGGAAAGCTCTCACACGCCTATCTGATTGAAGGCGCAAAGGGCTCCGGTAAGCATATGTTGGCGCTCCGCATTGCCGCCGCGCTCGCGTGTGAGTCGCGCAACGATGCGCAAGCACCGATTCCCTGTCTGCATTGCAACACCTGTCAAAAGATCCTATCGGGAAATTCCCCCGACGTGATCTACGTCAACCGTGAGGATCGCGCAACGCTCGGTGTCGAGTCGATCCGAGATCTAAAGCAGGACATCTATGTTGCCCCCAACGATATCGCCGCAAAGGTATACGTCATTGAGGACGCGCATCTGATGACACCGCAGGCGCAAAACGCATTTCTTCTGACACTTGAGGAGCCACCGTCCTACGTGCTCTTTCTTTTGCTTTGCGAAAGCACGGCACCGCTTTTGGAAACGGTGAGAAGCCGCGCTCCCACGTTGAGAACCGAGCCGGTCGACACAGAGGAGCTTGCAAGGCATATCGTGCGGATCAACACAGACGCCGCAACCCTTTCGCAAACCGACCAAACCGAATTTTCCGAGTTGGTCACCGCCGCAAACGGAAGCATTGGTCAAGCACTGTCGCTATTGGACGCGCAAACCAGAAAACCGCTGATCACCCGTCGTCAGACGGCACGCGAGTTTGTCCGTCTGTGCGCAATGCGAAAAAGCAGCACCGCCGCGATCAAATTCATCAATCCCCTCATGCAAATGAAGCGTGACGAACTGACCGAACAAATGAACGCGATCCTGCTCTGTCTGCGTGATCTTTTGCTTTGTAAGCAAACGGAAACCGCGCCCCTTTGCTTTTTCGGTGTGCGCGATGAGGCAATCGAGCTTGCCTACGAATTTACCACGCCAACACTATTGAATCTGTGTGATCGCGTATGCGACGTGATCGAACAATTGAGAGCCAATGCCAACGTACGCCTGGCAATGATCTCTTTTGCCACCCGCATCGGATTACTGTAAAACCCTTCCGGAAAGGATCAGGATAAAAAATCATGTCTGAAAATCAAAATAACATTCCCAAAGATCATAACGGCGCGCAAAAGCAACCCAACCAAAAGAACGGAAACGGAAAGCATCACCGCCGCCGTTCTCACGGTGGACGTCCGCATCATGAGCGCGACGGTGCGCAAACGGCCAATCAACCCAAGACCGACAATACGGCATCGCAGGGCAACCACGGCGAAAACTTGAACGCAGGCCGTCAACAAAACAATCACCCCCAACAAAACAATCAAAATCAACAGGGCGCGAAAAAAGGAGTAAAGCCGAACAACAACCGCAACCGTTCTCCTCAAAAAGGATACAAAAACGGACGGCGCGAGCAGGAGGGACGTCTTTACAATCCCTACGAAACGCCCGACAAAACCGAAA
>JAZRGI010000268.1:0-4515 GCA_045644105.1 Eubacteriales bacterium
CTGTGTTACAACGTCATTTGGAAGCGGCGCCAGCCGCCAATGTTGCCGCCATGACGGCTTTGATGGTGTGCATACGGTTTTCGGCTTCGTCAAAGACGATCGACTGCGCCGACTCGAATACCTCGTCGGTAACCTCCATACAGTCAATGCCGAAACGGTCGTAAATCTGCTTTCCAACCGTGGTCCCAAGATCGTGGAACGCCGGCAGACAGTGCATAAAGCGGCACTGCTCTCCCGCAAGCGACATCAACTCGCTCGTAACGCGGTAAGGCGTGAGTGCCTCGATGCGCTCCTTCCAAACCTCGTCCGGCTCGCCCATCGAAACCCATACGTCGGTGTAGATGACGTCGGCGTTTTGTACCGCCGTTTCGGGATCTTCGATCAGTTCGATCGTTGCTCCCGTCTGTGCCGCGATCTCACGGCAGGCAGCAACCAACGCGTCATTCGGGAAGTACGCACGGGGTGCGCAAGCCACGAAATGCATTCCCATCTTTGCGCAACCAACCATGAGCGAGTTGCCCATGTTGTAGCGCGCATCGCCCATGTAGACAAGCTTTCTGCCCTTGAGTGAACCGAAATGCTCACGAATGGTCAACAGATCGGCAAGGATCTGCGTGGGGTGGTACTCGTTGGTAAGACCGTTCCAGACCGGTACGCCCGCATAGTGCGCAAGCTCCTCGACGATCTCCTGTCCGTATCCGCGGTACTCGATGCCGTCAAACATTCTGCCAAGCACACGCGCGGTGTCGGCAATGCTCTCCTTTTTACCGATCTGCGATCCCGTCGGATCGAGATATACGGGATGCATACCGAGGTCTGCCGCCGCAACCTCAAAGGCGCAACGGGTACGGGTACTTGTCTTTTCAAAGACCAACGCAATGCTCTTGCCCTCGCAGATGCGGTGCGCAATGCCCGCCTTTTTCTTTGCCTTCAGTTCTGCCGAAAGAGAAAGCAGATATTCGATTTCATCAGTGGTAAAATCAAGCAGCTTCAAAAAGCTTTTTCCTTGCAAATTCATCGATTTTTACTCCTGTTCCGCGCATACGCGCTTGATCACCGAGATCGCCTCGGCAAGTACTTCCATTGGAATATTGAGTGCGGGAAGCAGTCGCACCTTGTTTTTCGCGGTCAGGCAGAGAACGCCGCGCTCCATGCACGCCTTGACCACCTCTGCGGCAGGCTTTTCGGCCTCGATGCCGATCATCAATCCAAGTCCCGTGACCGACTTGATGCCCACGGCTCCCTGCAAATTTTCGAATACGTAGTTGGATTTCTCGCGCACGTCGACAAGAAAATCATCGTCAATGCGCGTCATTACGCTCAATGCGCCCGCACAACAGACGGGGTTGCCGCCAAAGGTCGAGCCATGATCGCCAAAGCCGAGAACACTTTCCACCTTCTCTCCAAGCATCGCCGCTCCGATGGGAAGTCCCGCGCCGAGTCCCTTTGCCGTGGTGACGACGTCGGGCGAGATGCCGAAGTGCATATAGGCGTAAAGAGAACCGCTCCGTCCGTTTCCGGTTTGCACCTCGTCGATCATCAGGACGATATCCTCGCGCTTGGCGATCGCCTCGACCGCGCGGACGTAGTCACCGTCAAGTGTGTTGACGCCGCCCTCGCCCTGCACGCATTCGAGAAGAATACCTGCAACGGGATAGTCCTTTACGGCTTGCTCCATCGCGGCAACGTCGTTGGCAGGGACGTGTACAAACCCCGGTGTCAGGGGTTGAAAGAGTTCGTGATAATGCTCCTGTCCGGTTGCTGCAAGCGTCGTCAACGTGCGTCCGTGGAAGCTGTTTTGCAGGGTAATAACGGTAGAATACTCGCTTCCCTTTTTCTCGGCGGCGTATTTTCTTGCCACCTTGATGGCACACTCGTTTGCTTCTGCACCCGAGTTGGAGAAGAAGACCTTTTTCATGCCCGTGCGGTTGCAAAGCAGCTCTGCCAAGCGTGCGCAGGGCGAGGTATAATAAAGATTGGAGGTGTGTTGAAGGGTGGAAAGTTGATTGACGACCGCCTCTTGCCACTCCCGATCGCAAAAGCCGAAGGAGTTGACGGCAATGCCCGAACCCATATCGATATACCTCTTTCCGTCGGTATCCCAAACGTAAGAGCCTTCACCGCGGACAAGCTCCACGGGAAAGCGATTGTAGGTATTGGCGACGTAAGCCTTGTCCAAAGAGATCAGTTCACCCATCTCAACCTCCGGTAACCATCGTACCCGCACCCTCGTCGGTAAGCAACTCCATGAGGATCGAGTGCGGCACGCGTCCGTCCATGATGACGACGTTCTGAACGCCCTCGTTGATCGCCTCGATGCAACACTCGATCTTGGGGATCATACCGCCCGAAATCACGCCGCTCTCTTCAAGTGCTCTCGCCTCGGAGATGGTGACGTTGGGAATGAGGGTGGAGGGATCGTCCTTGTCGCGCAAAAGACCGACGATATCGGTCATCATAATAAGTCTTTCGGCGTTGAGCGCGCCTGCCACGTATGCGGCGGCGGTGTCACCGTTGATGTTGTAGATATTGCCCTCTTTGTCGCATCCCACCGTGGAAATGACGGGTATGTAGCCCTTTTCCAAGAGGTCGGTTACCGGATTGATATGGATCTTTGTGATCTTTCCGACGTAGCCCAATCGCTCGTCCTTCATCTTTGCCTCGATAAGACCGCCGTCCATGCCCGAAATGCCCATCGCCTTGCCGCCCTTCGACTCCAGGAGATTGACAAGCGTCTTATTGACCTTGCCCGCAAGTACCATTTGCACGATGTCGACCGTTTCTTTATCGGTGACGCGAAGTCCGTCGACAAATTTCGGCTCCTTGCCAAGCTTCTGCATGATCTCGTTGATCTCGGGACCGCCGCCGTGCACCAGGACGATCTTGACACCGATGAGCCACAAAAGCACGATGTCCTCCATGACCTGTTGCTTGATCGACTCGTTGATCATCGCGTTTCCGCCGTACTTCACAACGACGGTCTTGCCGGTGTAACGCTTGATGTACGGAAGTGCCTCTGTCAGCACCTGCGCGCGTTGCGCATTGGAAAATATATTTTCCATATTGTTTGATCTCCCTTATCTGATAGTCGTATTAGGTGCGGTAGTCGCCGTTGATCTTGACGTAATCGTAGGTCAGATCACATCCCCAAGCGCTTGCCGCGTATGCGCCATCGCCGAGTGTGACCAAAATTTCGATCTCGCGCTCCAAAAGGATCTCTTTTGCCTTTTCTTCGGAGAACGGAACGCCCGCACCGTTGCGGCAGACCTCAACCGTTCCCTTTGCACTGCGGAAAGAAACGCCCACGGCGCTCACGTCCACGTCGGCACCGCTGTAACCGATGGCGCAAAGCACGCGTCCCCAGTTGGCATCGGCACCAAACATTGCCGCCTTCAAAAGACTTGAGCAAATAACGCTCTTTGCCACGGTCTTTGCCGTTGCAAGATCCTTCGCTCCGCTCGTTTTGCACTCCAACAGCTTAGTTGCGCCCTCTCCGTCGCCCGCGATCATACGGCACAGGTGGACGGTGACGGTGTTGAGTGCCTGCATGAAGGCGTCAAAATCGGCACCCTCTGCGGTGATCTCTTCGTTCTCTGCCATACCGTTGGCAAGCACCGTGACCATGTCGTTGGTGGAGGTGTCGCCGTCGATACTGATCATATTAAAGGTATTGGTAATATCGCTCGACAGTGCTTTCTGAAGCATCTGTGCCGAGATCGCCGCATCGGTGGTGATGAAGACGAGCATGGTTGCCATGTTGGGGTGGATCATTCCGCTTCCCTTTGCGATGCCTCCCATGCGGCAGGTCTTGCCCGCGATCTCAAACTCGACCGCGATCTCCTTTTTGACGGTATCGGTGGTCATAATACCCTCTGCCGCCGCCTCGCCGCCCTCGGTGGAGAGTCCCCCAACAAGCGCGGGGATACCGTTTTGGATGGGGGTGATGTCAAGCGGTTGACCGATAACACCCGTGGAAGCGACCACAACGTCATCCGCCGAAATGCCAAGCTCTGCCGCGAGGAGGTTGCTCATCTGCTCGGCGATCTCAATACCGTTTGCGTTGCAGGTATTGGCGTTGCCGCTATTGCAAATGACTGCCTGCGCGTATCCGTTGGCGATATGCGACTTGGTAACCGTCAGAGGTGCGCCCTTGACGAGGTTTGTCGTATACACTGCCGCCGCCGTTGCCGGCTTTTGGCTATAGATCAGTGCAAGATCGCGCTTGGTGCGATTTCTGCGGATACCGCAATGGATACCGTTTGCCTCAAAGCCCTTTGCGGCGCATACGCCGCCCGAAATGATTTTCATGTTGTTGACCTCTCTTATTTTTTGCTCACACGATAGAAAAACGCGCTATAATAAACGCTATAATAAACGCTATAATAAAAGTTTTTGCTCAAGCTTTTTTCAAAAAGCTTGTGGGGTGGAGGGGCAACGCCCTCCTCGCGCTCCGCAGAGCGCGAAATTCCTTTTACGGCGTTTTCTTTTGATAACTTTTCTTTTGCGCCCGTGGTG
>JAZRGI010000269.1:0-4497 GCA_045644105.1 Eubacteriales bacterium
TGCGAACCTTTCTATACCAACCTATTTTAGCATATTCGGGTTGAATTGTAAAGATGTTTTTTCGCTTTTTCCATCTTTCTTTTTTTGCTTGCGTTGGCGGCACAGACCGAACCGGTTGTGATAAATTGTCTTCCAAACGCAATTTTGTGGTTTGGAATTGCCTTTTTTGCTATAAAAAAACGATTCCGAGCGTCAAAAAATGTTGGAAAAACTATTGCAATTTGATCGTGTTTTTGGTATAATAAAGGTGATTTACAGCCGCATGGGTTGCCGTGCATTCCTGTGTCTGCCACGGCGGACACGAATCCTTGACGCGCATGTCCGGTTGAGAAAACTTTCATCATAAATGGAGGAACGTTAAAATGCAAAACAACAAGCGTCCGGATAACATGGAGCGCATTACGACCAAAGCTCTGGCAGATGCGTTCATTGAAGAACAAATCATTGAGGTGCGTAAGCAGGTAGGGGATAAGAAGGTATTATTGGCTCTTTCGGGCGGCGTAGACTCTTCCGTTGTTGCCGCACTTCTGATCAAGGCGATCGGCAAGCAACTTGTCTGCGTACACGTTAACCACGGTCTGATGCGTAAGAATGAGTCCGAAAACGTTGTGGAGATCTTCCGCAATCAATTGGATGCAAACCTGATCTACGTAGATGCAACCGACCGTTTCCTCAATCTTCTTGCGGGTGTTTCCGATCCCGAGAGGAAGAGAAAAATCATCGGCGAGGAGTTTATCAACGTTTTTGCAGACGAGGCGCGTAAGTTGGACGGCGTTTCCTATCTTGCGCAGGGCACTATTTATCCCGATATTGTCGAAAGCATTAAGCAGGCAGAAGGCAAGAAGGCGGTCAAGTCGCACCACAACGTTGGCGGACTTCCCGAGGATCTGCAGTTTGAGTTGGTTGAGCCTGTCAAGCTTTTGTTCAAGGACGAGGTTCGTGTCGTTGGAGAGGCGCTCGGTCTTCCGCACGCAATGGTATACCGTCAACCGTTCCCCGGCCCCGGACTCGGCGTTCGTTGCCTGGGTGCGATCACGCGTGACAGACTTCATGCTTTGCGTGAGGCGGATGCGATTTTGCGTGAGGAGTTTGACAAGAACGGTCTTGCCGAGAAGGTATGGCAGTATTTTGTTGTCATTCCCGATATCAAGAGCGTTGGCGTAAAGGACGAAAGCCGCTATGAGGGATGGCCCGCAATCATTCGCGCCGTCAACACCACCGATGCCATGAGCGCAACCATTGAAGAGATTCCGTACTCGGTTCTGCACCATATCACCGCGCGTATCACCGCCGAGGTAGAGGGAATTAACCGCGTACTGCTTGATCTCACGCCGAAGCCGGTTGGAACGATCGAGTGGGAATAATCACCACATTTTTACAAAAACAAATTTTTTTGGGAATCTAAACGAGATCATTTTGCTCGAAAAAGGGCAAAATATGCATCGGATATTAACGATAAAATGAATCCCTAAAATAAACAGGATAGTAAAAACGAAGAGGGATCGATTGTTTAAGACGAAAACACCGGCGTTTGACGGTGGAAAACAGATGAAAATACCTATCACATACTATTCTATATAGGAAGACGGCGGGCTTGGACCTGCCGTCTTTCTCTGCTTTTGTATGTTTTATAATAATGGCATGAATAAATATGTACAATTTTAACAAAATGTGCTTTTTTTTCTTTTTTTTGTTGCAAATTGCCAATTGGTATGATATAATTATTATGTCTTTTTAGTGCTTGACAGAAGATGGAAAAAGGAGAGGCGAGAGAGAGTGGTGCCGATGCTTTTTGGGTCTGACTGTCATCACAAAAAACAATTTGAAAAAATTTTTCAAATCAAAATTTTAGGAGGAAAAAAGTATGAATGCTTTGCTCAAAAGAGTGTTAACGATTGCACTCTCAACTGCCTTGCTGATCTCCACCTTGACCTTTGGAGGCGCCAACGTTGTTTTGGCACAGGGTTACAAGGAAACCGAGATCAAGGCGACCGAAACCTATAACGATACCATTGAAATTACCCAAGCAACCTTGTCTGAGGTCAACGGTGTTTACAGCGTTGGCTCGGAAGCCGATTGGACTGCTTTGGTAAACAAGGGAAGTGATTATGCGGGCAAAACCGTTGTTTTGACCGACAACATCACTTTCGCAAACGCGAACGCCACTCTCACTACCTTTGCCGGAAAATTGGACGGAAACGGCTATACCCTGAAGGGTGTTACCAATCCTTTGATTGGTACCCTGAACGGCGGCGCAACCATTCAGAACCTCATCATTGAAAATGCGAACGTTGTTGAACCCACCATTGAGAAGCTTGGTTTGATTGCGAACGTGATTAACGTTACTGCAGATATCGCTTTGACAAATATTGCGGTTAAAAACGCAACTGTTTCAAACGTTACCAGTGCGATTGATAACGATGGCACGTGTGCGGGAGGCATGCTCGGTCGTGTGGATGCCGGTACCGCTACCATTTCCTTGACCAACTGTACCGTAAGCGGTAGTGTTGCCGGTAAGCAATACACCGGTGGTTTTATCGGTATCACTTCGACCACGTCTGTTACTTTGGTCATGAACAATTGCAAAAATAGCGCAAGCATCGGTATTTCGGATGCGCCGGCTTACAACATGTACGTCGGTGGCTTTGTTGGTTATAACAAGTTGAAGAGCACTACTGTAACCAACTGCGAAAATGCCGGAGATTTGACCGTTGCTGATGCTGTTTTTGCTAGTAACCAATATGCTTACGTTGGTAGTGTATTCGGCCGTATTAGAGGTAATGGTTATACCATTGAGAACTTCTGCAACACCGGTGACATTAGCGTAAAAGCGAAGGGCGGAGCTGCTTACATCGGTGGTTTGGTAGGTCACATGGATACCGGTGTGGCATCTTTGACGAGTTGTGTAAACTACGGTGACGTGGCAACTGCCGCAACCTCTACTGTGCCCGATTACGTGGGCGGCTTTATTGGTCAGTGTAACAAGGAGACCACCATCACCAACTGTGTGAACTACGGTGCGATTTCGTCCGGTAACGTTGCTACCAAGGGCACTTCCGGTGCTATTTTCGGTTCTGTTGGAGGATTTGTTGGTATTTTGGGAGCCGGTGCTTTAACAATTTCCGCTTCCTATAACGTAGGTGCTGTTTCTTCTGCCGATGCATATGCGGCAGGCTTTGTAGCACAGACCCAACTGCCCGTTACCCTTAACGGTTGTGTGAACGTTGCCGATATCTCCACGAAAGCAGAGAACGGCTCGGCAATTCACGTTGCCGCAGGTATGATGGCTGCGACCGTTCACGCAAATGCAAAGAACAGCGCTATTACCAATTGTATCAACACCGGAAACGTTTCGGGATATGGTGCTGCCGCAGGTATTCTTGGTTCCAATACGCTTAACACGACCACCGGCGTTACCGTTAGCGGTTGTTCCAACAGCGGTAACGTAACCTCTGCTCAAAATGCAGGCGGTATCATCGCTAACACCCTTGCAGCCGTTTCGGTTAGCGGTTGCTACGCTACCGGTGCTTACGTAGGTACCACTGCCGGCGCAATTGCAGGCGTTGCTACCAACGTTACCGTAGCAGACTCTTACGCTTCCGTTACTCTGAACGACGTTTACACCGCATGGGAGGGTGCTGCCAAGTCTGAAAAGACCGAGGCTGACATGATCTCTGCTCTGGCAGTTCTCAACCTTGAGGCACAGAAGAGCGCAGTTGCTGACGGCAAGTTTGACGTTGTTGCACTTGCAGGTATGAACAAGCTGAGCTACCTGACGCAGGTTGGCTTTGAGATTATCCGCGTTGTAGACGGCAAGATCGCAACCCTTTCTACCGAGGGTACCAACGTTTACACCGACGTTTACGGCTACGATGCAGACGGCAATAAGGTAAAGGTTAACGCTACCGATTATGAGAACGTGAAGTATCTCTCCGCACTGAAGATTACCAACGTTTCCACCGAGGAAAACGTTACCTACCTCTACCGTGCATTTGCGGTCAAGACGGTTGAAGGTGTTGAGACGACTCTCTACGGAACCTGGAGCGCAGTTACCTTTGCTCCTGTAGCTGAATAAGGAGGATGCCACGATGAAATTCTATAAAAATCCTTCGATTGAGATCGTTATTATTGCAGAAGACGATATCGTCAGAACCTCTACGTTCCTGAACATTATGGGCGCAGACGACGGCATCGAGCAGGAAATCAATCACCCCGATCTCTGAATCTAAATTTTTTTGACAATGAGCTGCCGCAGAATATCGCACGGTCTTCTGCGGCGGCTTTAGAAAAGGAAGCTAAATCTATGAAAAGAACACTTTTATGCTTACTTTTGGTAGTTGCTTTGACGGCTTGCCTGGCAAGCTGTGGGGACAACGGTACCCAGGAGCAACCCGATGACATCACAACCGTTGTTACGGAGGCGGATACTCCCGATACTCCCGACACGCCGTCGACGCCGGATAATCCGTCGACTCCGGATAATCCGTCGACTCCCGA
>JAZRGI010000270.1:0-3532 GCA_045644105.1 Eubacteriales bacterium
CTACGATCCGACTTCGATTTCGGTGCGGCGGATTTTGTGTCATACAGGGCGTAAACTGCGGTGGTTGTCTTTTTATCTTTTCAAAACGTCTTTCCTCGGCAAAATTTCTCGGTTTCCTGTCGTACGGTATTTCGCATGAGGAAGAGCATTATGAGATTGATGAATGTCAGTGCGGTAATGGCAAAATCCGTCAACGTCCACACACTTTGCGGTGCGGCGACGGCACCCAGGAGGATCGACGCAAGCGTTGCAAGAAAATAAAGATATTTCCATCCCGTCCGTTGACTCAAAAAGGAGATTGCCTCCAAGCCGTAGGCTGCCCAACAGAGCACCGTTGCATATCCAAACGCAAGGATCGCCCCCATGAGAAACCACGCCGACCAATCTCCAAGCACCGACGAAAAGGCACTGACGGTCATCATCACTCCGTTTTCTCCAAACAGGTCGGGGTGCGGTACTGCTACCAAGATCACGAGCGCCGTGGCACTGCAAAGGAGGATGGTATCCACAACCACCTCAACGATCCCCCACACGCCCTGTGCGGCGGGGGAGGTCGCCGCCGCCGATGCGTGCGCCGTTGGCGCGGTGCCGCATCCCGCCTCGTTGGAGAGAAGCCCGCGCATGGTTCCCACGCGAACGGCGCGCGACGTCAAAAAGCCCAAAAGACCGCCGCCAATGCTTTTTGCATTGAAGGCATCGGTGAAGATCGAACGCAAGGCATCTCCCACAAGCTCTCGCCGCAGGATCAACACGGCAACCGACAGGATCAGATATCCCGCCGTCATGATGGGAACCAAAATTTCGGTCAGTGCCGAGATTCCTCTGCTCCCCTTGACAATGATCGGCATTGCTATCAGAGCCAACAATAAGCCGCACGCCCACGGGGGAAACTTTGCAATTCCATACGCCGCCGAACTGACGGCATTGACCTGGACGACACACCCCATGCCAAGCGCATTGAGAATGATGAGGAGTGCGAAGCCCCCCGAAAGCAACCATGCCGTACGCGACATTCCGAGCGACAAAAAATAATCCTTTATATAAAAGTACGCTCCGCCGAAGAATCGGTTTTGCTCGCTTCTGCGGTACGCGATCGCCAAAAGGATCTCGGAGTACTTCAGTACCGTGGCAAGCAGAGCCGATACCCACATCCAAAAGACGGCGCCCGCTCCGCCGACGGAAACCGCATTGGCGACACCCACGATGTTGCCGACGCCAAGCGTTCCCGCAAGCGCCAACATCAGTGCGCGGAAGGGGGATGTCCCGCCTGTTGCCTCTCTCGTCGGGAAGAGCGCCAAAAGCATTTTTTTTGGTGTGCGAAAGGGTTGCCCCCGTAAATAGACGGTCAAAAAGATACTGCACGCCGCCAACAAAAGTGGGATTATTCCACCGCTGAAAAACCATTTCAACATTGCCTTGCCTCCGATTTTTGATCCTGATTGATTCTATGACACACAGGCTTTTTGTATGACCGAGCGATTCTTGTCGATTTTAGCACCCGATGGGCAATCTGGCGCAATATAATTGTTAAAAGAATGTGAATATTAAAGAAAAAGGCTTGATTTTTTCCAAAAATAGTATAAAATAAGAACGTATGTTAGCACTCCATTGTTTTGAGTGCTAATTCAAAGGCTTGGATCAAGAAGATCAAGCAAATATCAAGGAGGGTTCTGAAGATGAACATCAAACCGCTTGCAGACAGAGTTGTTGTAAAGCTTGTTGAAGCAGAAGAAAAGACAAAGACCGGTATTTTCCTGACCGCATCGGCACAGGAGAAGCCGCAGGTAGCCGAGGTTGTAGCAGTAGGTCCCGGTGCGCGTGACGATAACGGACAACTGATTCCCATGGAGGTTCAGGTTGGCGATCGCGTCATCACCGCAAAATATACGGGCACCGAGGTTAAGATGGACGGCGCAGAATATACCATCGTAAAGCAGGGCGACATTCTCGCCATCGTAGAATAATAGGAGGCAGAGGAACATGGCAAAGGATATTCTTTACGGAATTGAAGCACGTAACGCGCTGGTACGCGGCGTGGATAAGCTGGCAGATACGGTTAAGATCACACTCGGCCCTAAAGGCAGAAACGTCGTTCTTGACAAGAAATTCGGTTCTCCCCTGATCACCAACGACGGTGTTACCATCGCAAAGGAGATCGAGCTTGAGAACGAGGCGGAAAACATGGGTGCGCAACTCGTAAAAGAGGTTGCTACCAAGACCAACGACGCGGCAGGTGACGGTACCACCACCGCAACCCTTTTGGCGCAGGCGTTCGTACGCGAGGGTATGAAGAACGTGACCGCGGGCGCAAACCCGATGATCGTTCGTAAGGGTATGAAGAAGGCGGTTGACGCGGCGGTTGAGGCTCTGACCTACAACTCTAAGAAGGTCAACGGCTCTGACGATATCGCACGCGTTGGTACCATTTCCGCAGGCGACGAAGTGATCGGTCAGTTGATCGCCGACGCTATGGAGAAGGTAACCGCAGACGGTGTTATCACCATTGAGGAGTCCAAGTCTGCCGACACCTACTCTGAGGTTGTTGAGGGTATGCAGTTTGATCGCGGCTACCTCTCTCCCTACATGGCAACCGATATGGATAAGATGGAGACCGTATTTGACGATGCTCTCATTCTGGTTACCGATAAGAAGATCACCAACATTCAAGAGGTTCTTCCTCTGCTTGAGCAGATCGTTCAGTCGGGCAGAAAGCTTCTGATCATCGCGGAGGACGTAGAGGGCGAGGCTCTTACCACTCTCGTACTCAACAAGTTGCGCGGCGTATTCAATTGCGTTGCCGTTAAGGCTCCCGGCTTTGGCGACAGACGTAAGGAGATGTTGCAGGATATCGCGATCCTCACCGGCGGTCAGGTCGTTTCTTCCGAGAGCGGTCTGGAGCTCAAGGACGCAACCGTGAATATGCTTGGTCATGCTCGCCAGGTTAAGGTTAACAAGGAGCACACCATCATCGTTGGCGGTGCAGGCGACACGCAGGCAATCAAAGCTCGCGTAGCACAGATCCGCAACGCAATCGAAACCACCACCTCTGATTTTGACCGCGAGAAGCTCCAGGAGCGTCTTGCAAAGCTCGCAGGCGGTGTTGCCGTTATCAAGGTTGGTGCGGCTACCGAGGCAGAGATGAAGGAAAAGAAGCTTCGCATCGAGGATGCACGCAACGCAACCAAGGCTGCCGTTGAGGAGGGTATTGTTGCAGGTGGCGGAACCGCATACCTCAACGTCATTCCCCAGGTTGCAAAGCTGATCGACACGGTTGACGGCGACGAAAAGACCGGTGTCAAGATCGTTGTAAAGGCTCTGGAGGAGCCGGTTCGTCAGATTGCTGCAAACGCAGGCTTTGACGGCGGTGTCGTAGTAGACAAGATCATGACCTCCGGTCAGATCGGTTACGGCTTTGATGCTTACAACGAGGTTTACTGTGATATGATGGCTTGCGGTATCGTCGATCCTACCAAGGTAACGCGCTCCGCATTGCAGAATGCGGCTTCCATTGCTTCGGTTATTCTGACCACCG
>JAZRGI010000271.1:0-12741 GCA_045644105.1 Eubacteriales bacterium
ATTATACTGCGGATGACGAGTTTATCGAGCAGAAACAATACTGGGGTACGGTGATTGAATCGAACGAAAACCGGATCTTGGTTAAGCTGAATGATGGAAGTCGGAGGCCAAGCGGTCTTAGGAAGACAATGGTTCCACTCAACTCCTTGGCTCACAGAACGACATGGCTACGATCCGACTTATTATACTGCGGATGACGAGTTTATCGAGCAGAAACAATACTGGGGTACGGTGATTGAATCGAACGAAAACCGGATCTTGGTTAAGCTGAATGATGGTGAGCTTTTTGGACTCCCCCCGGATTTATCTTCAACAAAAATTGCCCCTCCCGGTGAGTATCGTTTGCGTTCTACCGGAGAGGTTGTTGTAGATCCTGACTATTTGACGACTTGGAATATCAACCGATCCAAAGAAGATTAGTACATTTATTCACTATTTGCACCCCCTAAACTCGATTTGCACCCCCTAATCTCAAAAGGGGGTGCATTTGTATTAAAATTAGGGTTTGTCTTCAGAAAAAAGCACACATTTGTCTACCAAGACAATGTGTGCTTTTTTCAACTAACTCCGCCGTCGGCGGAAGAAATCCCACTTGCGTGGGATGAAATTTGCTATTCGTCGGGCGTAGACGACGAATGACGCAAGATACCGCAAGCGGTATGCGCACGCGATGAAATCCGACTTCGTCGGGTTAGGAGAGGCGGATTTAATTTCATCTGAGGCGAAAGCCGAAGATTTCATCCGAGCTTGCGAGGATTTCATCGTGCAATCAGTTGCAGGGCAACTGCGCACGATTTCATTGATATACAAGGCTTACACCTTGATTTATTTACGAAAGTGTGATATAATAGACTCACCGATAAATAAGAATTTGTAGGTGAGATAATGATTATTTTAATTACAGGAGCATCACATACAGGCAAAACAGCTCTTGCTCAAAAATTACTTGAAAAATATAAATATCCGTATCTGTCGATAGACCACCTAAAAATGGGGTTAATTCGCAGTGGTAACACGGAACTTACCCCTATGGACGATGCAAAATTAACCGAATACTTGTGGCCTGTCGTTCGTGAAATGATTAAGACCGCTATCGAGAATAAACAGAACTTAATCGTTGAGGGGTGCTATATTCCATTCGATTGGCAGAAAGACTTTGACTCTAAATATCTTGAAAATATCAAATATTTTTGCCTTATAATGAGTGAGAGTTACATTAGAAATCACTTTGTTGATATAAAGAAATATGCAAACACCATTGAGAATCGCTTGGATGATGATTGGTGCACAATGGAGAGTGTGTTGGCGGATAATACAGCAATACACGACCTCGCTTTAAGGTATAAAGTGAATTACATACTTATTGAAGATAAGTACGAAATCAATATTGATTTATAACGTCAAATTCCAATTTATCGAGCAGTTTAAGGTGTACTTTTTGCTGTTCTTACGGTTGACATGATGCTCAAAATATTGAAAAGGTTAAAAGTGAAATCGTCTATGATGAAGCTCGATATGAAATAACCTAAACCTTGCAATTACCATAAAAAAACACCGATTGGAGATAAAACTATGGAATTAAAAAAACTTGCCGCCTCGCTCGGCATCGAAGACTATCCCGACGCGTTGGAAAAGGTCTATGAAAATCTGATCGAAAACGACCCACTGATATGCGATTTGGATTTCATCAAAACACTTCACGAAAAATATGATCTGCTCGGCGAGTATTACGACATCGTAATAGAAGGCGCCAAAGATCTCAAGGACAAGAAAAATTTGCTTACATGGGCAACCCTCATCTACGCCTATCGCAAAGACGTTTCCCGTTTTGAAACCAAAAAGATGCCCCTCCCCGTGTCGGACGGCTCTCCTGCAGGAGATATGTTTCCGGTGCTCGTAGTAATACGCGAGGTTCCGGACATGGTAAACAGATACCGCGCACGTGGGTTGAACGAAGCTCAAATAAAGAAAAACCTTGAAAATATACGAATCAATCTTTGGGTTCACAAAATCACGCAAGGAACAGTTACGTTAAACAAAACGTTGTTCGATTGGTTAATGTTGTACACAAAGGCGCTTATCTTTGATCACAAGGGGTTCAACTATCAGCCTAACGTTTGGGGATACAACTCCATCGTTCTGAAAAACAAGAAAACATCCGAATACGTTATCGTTATGATCAACGGCAGATTTGCAAAGAACGGTCTGTTTTTAGGCAGTGCGGGCGTTCAGGAAGAGGACGGCTCCTTCCATGCGGAATTTAACGAGTTCCCTGATGCATTTTTCGGTCATCGCTCTACAAACGGAAGAGTTCAACCTACTCTTGAAAAATTTGAAAAAAGCGAATGGAAAGCCGTTTTACGCCCCGGTGATGACGTTGTATCCCTTCATATCCCAAGAAACACCAATCTTGATCCCGACTACGTTAGCGAGAGCTTTGAGGAGGGCTTTGCACTTGCAAAAAAATTCTATCCCGAGCTTTTACCAAAGTGCATCGTGTGTCACTCCTGGTTAATGGATCCGATGCTTGCCGATATTCTCGGTCCTCACGCCAAGCTTTCAAAATTTACGACCGGATTTATGAAGCACCCTACTATGGATGCCTCCGGAGCGGGGTGTCTTGGTTACGTTTGGCCCGGTGAAAAAGGACCCATTGAAAAATACTCTGAAAAAACCACGCTTCAAAGAGGGATCAAAAAGCTTATGTTGGAAGGTGATTTTATTCGCAACACCGCCGGCATCATCGTAGACAATCTTTCATTTTAATTTTTTTGCGCAGAGCCTTGCAACCGGCACGGCTCTGCTTTTTGGATCATTTTTTTGGATAATTTCTATTTTCCCCCCTGATGCACTTGAAAAAAAACGATAATTATGTTAGAATACTCTTAAACCATGGGAAAATATGAAATGAGTCAAACATAAAAACCTTCACAATAAAATTCTGTGCATACAAGGAGATACAGCGATGAAATGGGAAAATCTCAGAGAAGAAGAATTCAAGGGCGCCATTGAACGCTCCGGTGGACTTTGCGTGATGTGTCTTGGTTGTCTTGAAAAGCACGGTCAGCACCTACCCGTAGGCACCGATTCGCTAAAGGGGGATAAGATCGTTGAGCTTGCCTCTGAAAAAGCAGACGTTATGATGTTCCCCACAACCATGTGGCTCGGGGACGTATCCTCTGCTCACACGTTTGAATATCCCGACAAAACGCGAAAGCACGGATTCATCGGTATGAATCCCCACACGCTTATGACGGTTCTTGAAGAGCTTTGCGACGAAATCGCCCGAAACGGTTTTACCAAGATCCTTCTTTGCACCTCTCACGGAGGAAACGCCAACCTGGCAGGCTTCTTCACCCGTTCTCAATTCTACAAGAAAAAGAGCTATATGACACTGTTCTGCAAAGCATACGACTTTGCAAAGCAACTGCAACCCGGCAACGTTCTGGATGCCGCCAAAGCCGATCCCGAATACTTCTCCATGCTTACGGAAGAAGACCTCAAAACACTTGAAAAATTTGCGAAAACGGGTACCGGCGGCGGTCATGCGGATTTCAAAGAAACCGCGCTCACCTTCGGTACACATCCCCACCTTGTCGCGCCCGACAAATTTGACGCCGAGGACGGTACAGACACGCACAGACTTACCTTCCCTGCGGAATACGGGATCTCGACCTATGCAACCTGGCTTGCAAACAATCCAAACGTATTCTCCGGCTACGCTCCCACAGGATGCACCGCAACGATCGGTCAGGCTTATCTGAAGCTATCGGTTGACAGACTTGCCGAAATCTTCACCTGTGTTAAGAACAACCGTGTTTGCGAAGAAGTAATGGAAGATCTGAAATTACAATGATCGAAAACAATCAAAACGATGATGAGGTCAAGCAAGTGAAAAATACGTCCAACGCACACACGCGTATCCGTGTGGCATCCTTTAACGTCGGCGATTTTACAACGGCGAGTGAAAGCGCCCAAAATCACATCAAGTACGGTAGCGGAACACAAAAGACGTTAGAAGAATATCTTGCGGTGTTCAAGGAGGTTGATGCCGATCTTTGGGGATTGCAAGAGGACTCGGAATTTTTCTTCTATCCCGAAGAAATCTATCCCTATGATGCGCTTTATAAGCACGTTCTGCCCAACCATGAAAGAGTCTTTACAAAATCCTACAACGGCAAGGCGTTTCTTTCCCGCTCCCCTCTCAAAAACGTATATCCCGTCGCTTATCCCACCGCGATCACAAGCTACGCCCCCGAAGGCACGACCGCCTATGGACACCCCTGGTTTCTCACCGGCAGTATCACGGTTGGCGGCAAAGAGATCGCGATCGTCACGCTTCACTTTGATTGGAGCTGCAAGGAACGTCGCGCCGTTCAGATTGATAAAGTAATAAAATTTGCAAAAAAACACGAGTACTGCATCATCACGGGTGACTTCAATCCCGAAAATCTGATCAACGGACAACTTCAGACCGATGGGGACAGTGTCGCACCCGACACCAAAAATATGTATCCCATTGATTGGAAGAAATTCTCCGATGCGGGATTTCAACACGCCAACGGCGGAGAATTCGGTGTCTTCGGCACGCTCATGTCAAAAGGTACCGTCCGATCCCCGTACCCGTGGGACAACATTGTGGTCACGCCCAACATCAAGATTCTGCACGCCGAAACGGTATGCAAGCCGTGGATGGACGACCACGCCATTATGGTTGCCGATCTGGAGATCCATTCGGTCTGCGCTTCGGATCGATCAATCAAACCTTGACACCCATCGGCGCGCTTCAAACCGAAAATTCGAAAAACGATCAAACCCGCTATTTCCAACACGCTTGGGCGACGGTTTGATCGTTTCTTTTGATATCGCAAAAAATCTGATTTTTTGAACCATTACAAATGCGCAAAAGTACTTTTTTTACCGAAAAAAAGTGATATAATATGGATATACAGTTATCAACCGACTTCGTGTCCTGATAACACCGCTTGTTTTGGGAGATGATCAAGTGGCAAAAAAACAAGCACCGAAAGAAATCGTACGCGTTCGCGACAACAATCAGGAATTGCGCTCCATCTCATGAAACGAATGGGTATTGCGCAAAAGCATGACCGCCCATTGGCACTCCTTTGTGGAAATTGATATGGTAACCGGCGGAGAAGGCGAGCAGGTATTGAACGGAGAATGCATGAAATTGGAACGCGGCGTGATTACCATTATCAAGCCTACCGATTGGCATTCCATCACCGTCACCTCCCCCATTAGTTTTATCCACATTGCCTTTGACGAAAAATCACTGACCTCTGAAATTTGTGATTTTTTGTATCGTCAAACCTCGAATCTGTGCGTTCATTTCGATGCGGATCGGTATAAACAACAAAACAAAAGATCCCTCCCGTGTTCAATTGTCCTTTTTTAACGGACTTGTTCACGCGAGAGATCTTTTTTATATGTATTACGTTACGGCTTCCAATATTCCTCAATGGTCTGCTTGGCGATCTCTACATAGCGTCTGCCACGCTCAAAGTCGCCAAAGATGGTTCCAACCTCTCTCTGCGCCACCTCTAATAGACATCCGCTTGCGCACTCGGCTACCTCGCGGAAATACTTGCGGAGCGCATCCTCATCAAGTCCTGCACGGTTGGTCACATATTCGGCGCGGGGCTTACTGTAGTAGACAACGTTTGTGCCGCGCAAATACTCGCCGACGCGACGTTCATTGTTAAACGGCGACACCGAAAGCTTTCTCAAATTCTTCCATTTGGAAAGATAGTCCTCCCACAGATCGTCCACGCGCTCGCAACAACCGTAAGAAAGCAATCCAAAGCGTTGCACCAAACGGTCCATATACGGATAAACGAACTCCCCGTAGGTTTCGGGCGACACTGCGGTGGTTTCCTGCGACTCCAAAAAGCCCCACATCTGCTTGGTGGAAGTGATCGGGCCATCCTTTGGCAACTCGTTCGTGAAGGCAAAAGACTCCTGCGCAACGCCACTGAAGTCGTTGGTTGGAAACAACAGTCCCTCTCTTTCCAAATAATCGTAATAATCCAGATAGACGTTGGTTGCCATATCCATGATTTTATGCAGCGTTTCAGGCGAATCGTACATGGAGAGATAGTAGTTTTCCATACCGATCAAAAAGACCAACGGATTGGTCATCGCGCCCGTCAGTGACGAACCCACGATCTTGGTCGGCAAAATATCGCCGATGATCTCATCCACCCACGCGCAATAAGCCTCGGTATCCTGCAGGGATGCCTTGTATCCGCCTCCGCAGAAGAGGTGAAAATCTGCCTCGATATCGTCGGTCAACGGCTCGATATGAAAGCCCTTATCGGTTTTGGAATGTATGAGCTTTCGGGATGCGCCAAAGGGGGACACACCGGTAAAAAGATTGACCTCAAGATTTTTGGAAAGCGGAGTGTCATCATCAAACAACTCGCGTCCAACCATAGTAGCCAACAATTTGGACTCCAACGCGCGAGCATCACTTCCCTCACACTGAAGTCTTGTGCCGACCACCTCGTCCTTAAAATTATAAAACAACAGGCGCACCGTGGGCTTTGCCTTGACTCCGTTGGCAAGCGCCGTCCATTGCTCCATAATTTCGTCGTTTTTTTGACTGTTTGCCATTGCCGCTTTTTGCGCGGCCAGCGCTCTTAACCTTTCTCTGTCCTTTTGGGATACGATTTCCATCACCAAATCCTCCGTTTTTTGTCTTCTGCCTTCAAAGGCTATTGACAACTCTCTTTTTTTATTATATAATAAAACCGTCCCGTTTTTTTTAGATATTATATGAGAAAATTTAGAAATCCGATTTTAATAAAACGGAACAGAAAGGCGCAAAAATGAAACCGCTGAAAAGACGATCCAATCCCGAAAATAAAATATATTTTTATACACCCTCGCAGACGGCAACCGAGTTGTTGTATTATCCGATCGTTGCGGGACGCTACGTTTCCGACCAAACTTATCTTGTCGAACGCGAGCAGTATGACAGTATTCTCGCGCTTTGTGTCGTCGACGGCAGTATCACGCTTGAACAAAACGGGCACGTAACGGTTGCCAATCCCGGCGAATTGCTTTTGGTCGATTGCTACAAGCCTCACAAATATTATTCCCCCGACCACGCCACGACGCTTTGGGTGCATTTTGACGGTGCAAACAGTCGCCTATGGTTTTCTGAATTGACTCAAAAATCTCAAGTATTCAACACCGGTATTGATGCCGTTAACCTGATTGCGGCGATCATAGAGGGCATCAAGAAAGGAACCGACGAGTATCAACTCTCCCATAACATATACTCGCTTCTGTGTTTGCTTTCGCGCGCCGATGCCCCAAAGCAGAACGAAACCATCAACGCCTGCATCGCGGATGCCAAGGACTATATGCAACAAAATTTGGAGCAGGATCTGACCGTTGCCGAGATCGCCGCCGCCGTCCATTTCAGTGCCCCCTATTTCTCCAAAATATTCAAGGAAGCAACCGGCTTCTCGCCCTATTCCTATCTGATGAACATCCGCATCGAGCAAGCAAAAAAACTACTGATTCAAACCGCCTTCCCCATCTCGCTGATCTCCTGCAAGGCGGGTTTTCAAAGCACCGAAAATTCCATTTAGTGCTTTAAGAAAAAGACCGGCATATCGCCTCTGCAATTTAGAAAATTAAGATTCTGAATTCTTCAGCTCCCTACTGTCAAACGCCGCAAAAGAGGGGTGCGAACAAGTTGTTCGCACCCCTCTTTGTTTGGATAAAAATCGGTATTACGGTGGGAGCGACACGCGTTCGGTCAATTCTCCTCAAACCACTTTTTTGCACTTACAATGGTTTCTTCCGCCATGGCGTGCTTATCCATCCAACCGTGATCAATTCGCTCCCAGACGGTCTGCATCATGCCGAGCAGATGCTCGTCCGAAATATGCTCCTTGCTATACTTAGTCAGCTGTTCGAAATTCTCCCGCAAGCTGAAGGTACTGCCGGCGGGAACCTGATCAAAGCCGTTGGCATCCAACAAATCATAGCAACGCAGACGATTTTCGCGGCTCTCGTTCAGGTTATGAAAGACCTCACCGTAATACCAGTTGTTCTGAACCACAGATTTAGGCATCTTTGCAAGATATTCCTCGGTATGGTTCCACATATAATCCGACCAAACCCATGCGCGTGCGCCGTTTTTCTCAACGCAGTCCACAAAATAGTACAGATCATGCCACCAAAGGTCAAACTGACGGACGATACACATATCAAAATTGGCTTGGTATCCCGGAACCTCCTCGTCCATACCGATGTGGAAGTGCTTGGGTTGGAAAACCTCGCAAACCTCGTCGATCAACTCCCGGCAGACGCGATAATAGATCGGAGTGGAAAGCATACGCGAATAATCGCCGAGCCACGTGTCGTG
Source organism: Eubacteriales bacterium (assembly GCA_045644105.1). Taxonomy (GTDB): domain Bacteria; phylum Bacillota; class Clostridia; order Oscillospirales; family CAG-272; genus UMGS1865. Next base: position 8,402 of record JAZRGI010000271.1, read on the forward strand.
ACACGCCGAGAAATTAAGCTTGGGAATCACCTCAAAACCAAGGGCACGAAGTTTTTTTAACTCCTCCTTCATGCGATCCTTATCAAAGGCGCCATTTGCCGAGATCTCGGGGTGCGATTCGTAAAGCATCGCCTCGCCAACGTCGACGATCAACGTATTGACACCGCTATTCTTCAACCCCTGCATATGCGAATCCCACAACGCGCGATCAAAGCGCAGAACCGGCGACGCGCAGGGAGTCGAACGATGCTCTCTGCCTCGGGTATTTCCCTCCTCGTTCCACATATTGGAGCCGAGATGTACAAGGTGTGCCCACATAAAATTCTTGTTGTTCATAAAAATCTCCTTGTTTGTTTTACGTCCACTCCATTGTATCATTATCAGACATTTTTGTCAATAGCAAACCGTTTTTTCAACCTCATATCTTTTATTCATTCGCTTGACATTTTTACCCCAAAATGCTATAATATAATCGTCGATCCATACCGCAAAGTAGTGAAAATAAGTTTCTTATTTTTTAAACAAGAACAAAAATTATTCTAAAATATACACTAAAATGAGGTGAATACATGACACAAAACGAGAAGAAAAGGAACAAATTAAACAAATACACAGATCAAAGTATTTTTAAAAGACCGATCGATGCGATTATGGACTCCGGGATTGGAATGATCGTTTGTGCCACGCTCGGCGCCTTGCTTGCATTGGTATTTATCTTTTTGGCAGGCAACTATAAACCGACCGCTCGCGCGGAAGCCGTTGCCTTCACGGGTGAGTATCTAAAATACGAAAGCTACCGCAATACCCGTTGCGTTGTCTTCTCCGACGGCAGCAAGCAATACCTCTATCCCCACACCGAAACTGCGGAATTTCAAGAGCACATGGAGACACTGCCCATCGGAACTGTCTTGCATCTTTCGATCAATCCCAACACCGACGACGTGCTTGAAATCCGTACCGACACGGAAGAACTCTTGAATTTTGACGTTGAACAAGCAGCGATCGCCGCATACGTCAAAGGATACGTATGGATGGGCGCCGTTCTTCTCCTGTGTTCCGCCTTCCTGCTCTGGTTCGCATTGAAAAGATCGTCCGCTCTCAAAAAGGAGCAGGCAATCAGGCAACGGAAATCCGCCAAACGCGAAGACAGTTTTGAAGACACCGCACTTCGTCGCGCCGATTTTTCGCAAAAGCACCGCATTCTGTTAGAAACAAAGCTAGACGGTTACCAAATCTGCTACCGCCGCATCAAAAGCGTCAATGAATTGGTCATCAACGGTCTTGTTTATGATGAACGGAAAGCCATTCTTGAGTTTGAACACACCCTTTCTGCATCTCTTGACGGACACCTGATCGAAACAGGGCTCGACCGTAACTCCAACAGTTTTATCTCATTTGACGGAAACACCGTTGCGCAAAAGAAGCGGTTGGTCTGACATTTGGTCAGAAAAAACGATCACGAATGCACGTTGTATTGCGTTGAATCAAATCAAAAATACACAGCAATATTCATTCAAAAATCATATCTTTTTACGGCGAGGAGCGACCAACCCCTTGCCGTATTTTTTATATTTATAATGTATGGAGATTCCATTGCAAAAGACGGCTTTTTTTCGTGCCCTTTTAAATTGTTTCCAAAAAAAGAACAAAGAGCAAACAAATATTGCGCAAGATGTAAATTATATATTTAAAAAATGAAAATAAATCGTAAAAGGAGAATATTTATGCAAAAAAAGTATTGATTTATTTATTATTATATGATAGAATATCAAGGCATTAGTCTTTTTCTACCCATTTTTTCAGTCGTTGAAATGGGACGAAACCTGTAAACCCGCCTTGATTTGCAGATGGCTAAGCTCGTTCATTCTTAGAAAAATCAAACAGGAGGAAATTCTATGCAAAAGAACGCGAGCAAATGGTTTTACGCATTTTTAACCGCCGTTGCACTGTTGTTGGTTGCCGCAGTCACGATCACGGTTATGCTTGTAAGCCAGAACAAGAATCCCGCAGATGAGATCATCTCCGAAGGTTCTGAAACCGGCGTCTACTACTATGACGTCGTACAGGGTGAAGTAATTCTTTCGCTGAATAGCGGAAACAAGTTCACCATTGCAGGTCCGGAATGGAACAAATCCGGTACCTATACGGTTTCTGATCAAACAGTTACCCTTACCTTTATCAGAGAAGAAGACGGTGTCGCTTCGGCAACGCTTGGAAACAATTCCATTACGTTGACCTATAATGGCACGCTCATGACCTTCCTCAAAAAGGTAAATTACACCTTTACCTTTAACACCAACGGCGGAAACGACATTCCCGCTCTCCAGGTGGTTAACGGTAAAATCGCAACAAAGCCCAACGATCCGACCAAGGCAGGCCATGTATTTCTTGGCTGGTATGCGGATGCTGAGCTGAAATCCGGCTATGATTTCACCGGTGCAGTAACGACTGATACAACCGTATATGCTGCGTGGGCGCCCACAGTAGCAGGACAGGCAGAATACGTAGCAAGCTTCAACCTTGGCTACGCAGGTGCCGAAGCAACCGATTCGATCACCACGATCGGCGGTAAGCTCTACAACCTTCCCACTCCCGAAAGAGAAGGATACACCTTCGCGGGTTGGTTCGTCAGTATGTTTGAGGATGGCGAAAAGCTTTCTTACGCTTACACCTCCGACACCGTACTGGATGCCAACACCACCCTTTTCGCGGTATGGCAAGAGAACAACACGACCAAGCTTGCTTCCCCCAAGGTTAGCGTCAGTGCTAACAACATTAAGTGGGACGCAGTTGCAGGTGCTTCCGCATATCAGCTGAAGATCACCGACTCGCTGGGTACCGTCATACACGAGGAAACGCTTGGATCCACCACCAAAAACTACAACTTTACCGATCTTGTGGCAGGCGATTACTCGATCGAAGTCGTAGCGGTAGCAAACAACACTGCCAACAATTCCGACACAACGGTCAGATACTACAGAAACAAGGCGCTCAGCCGCGTTTCCAAGTTCCAGGTCGTTAACGGTGTCCTGATCTTCAATTCCGTTGAGAATGCGGAGAAGTACATCATTACCGTTGATTGCGGAAACAAGGAGCACAACCACACGCTTCTTGACAACGGCAACTCTACCACCTATAGTTTCGGCAACTGTCTGATGCAGAAGGGCGGTATTAAGTTTACCGTTATCGCGCAGGCAAACGGATACGCAAGCTCTGTTCCGCAGGTCTTTATTTACGAAAAGAATCTTTCTGCAGTTGAAAGCCTCGTTTACAACGCAACCAACGATACCTTCGTTTGGAATGAGGTTGTCGATGCAGCAGGATACATCGTTACCGTAACCGTAGGCGATAAGACCTACACCGTAAACAACGGCTTGAACACTTTCTTCAGTCTTGCAGATTATTCGGGTGATATCTCGGTCGGCGTCATTCCCGTAACCGACGGTTATAACTCCCCCGACGCAACCACCGCTGCTTGCACGAAGACCGCTCCCGCAACCCCCAAGAACATTCAGGTAAACGGCCTGATTATTACCTGGGATGCCGTTGAGGGCGCAACCAAGTATGAGATCAAGGTTGGTTCCACCACCTTCACCACCGATACCAACAGCATTGACCTTACCCTGAAGAACCTCAAGTTCTCCTCGGATACAACCTATCCAATTCAGGTCAAGGCATTCAAAGATAACGTAGCTTCTGCCTTCAGTAAGCCGGTTATCGCCGAGTATCAGTCGGCCACCCCCGTACTTTCCTACAACAACAAGACCGTTTACTGGTCCGCAATCCTCGGTTGCACCAGATTTGAGGTAAAAGTAAACGGCGGCGATACCATCACTGTAAATGATGCAAACTCCGCGGCAGTTACCCTGACCAAGGCAGGCATCAACACCATCGAAGTAAGATGTGTTGGTATTCCCGGTGCCGATTGGGTATCCCTTGACGTCTTCGCATACGAAGTCGTATACAACAGCCGTTCCATCAAGGGCGGTGAGTACCGCGAGTACGTTGCGGTTGGCGACAAGATGACTCTGCCCACCACGTTTGAGAACGCAGGTTATTACTTCAACGGTTGGTACAACACTCCCGGTGCCGCAACCGGTAACGGTAAGGAGTACACCCTTGACGTATTCTCCGGAAACGGCGACCTGACCTTGTACGCAAACTGGTCTCCCAACGATTACAACATCAAGTTTGTTGTTAACTCCGACGTCAGCAACATCACAAACGGCAGTACCCAGAGCGTAACTTACACCAAAGACTTTACTCTGACTCCTGCAATTACCTCTAACGAAAGCCTCGGCTACTTCGTTGGTTGGTACACCGGCCCCAACGGTAACGGT
>JAZRGI010000272.1:0-1728 GCA_045644105.1 Eubacteriales bacterium
CCTGTTCCCTGAGTCCGTTCCCCTCAGCCCCTGCGTTGGGGTTGATCGGATTATGCCCCTGGTCAATATAGATCTTAATCGCCATAGATAGCTCCCTTCCGTTTTTTTCAGTTTATGAAAAAACGGACGCTTCCGTGACAGAAAGGACCCTTTATGAGCAGTATCGCAGAAGAAAAAAACAAGGTCGAGGGCGGCACGCTCTATCTCGTCGCCACCCCCATCGGAAATCTCGCCGATCTTTCCGAGCGCGCCGTAAAAGTACTGTCAGAGGTCGATTTTATTGCCGCAGAGGACACGCGCAACTCCATGCGCCTGCTCTCGCATCTCGGCATTAGCAAGCCGATGGTTTCATATTTTGAGCATAACAAACGCGAACGCGGTGAACAGATCATAGAGCGCCTACAAAGCGGTGAATCCTGCGCATTGATCACCGATGCAGGAACGCCCGCCATCAGTGATCCCGGCGAAGATATGGTGGCGCTTTGCGCAGAGAGGGGCGTTGCGGTGACGTCGGTCCCCGGCCCCGTTGCCTCGATTACCGCTCTGACCATCTCGGGTTTGCCCACAGGTCGCTTTACCTTTGAGGGCTTTCTGTCGGTCAACAAGGCGGAACGGAAAGAACGCCTTGCCGAGCTTTCCACAGAAAAAAGAACGATGCTCTTTCACGAAGCACCTCACAAACTGCGCGCAACGTTGAAAGATTTTGCCGCAACGTTTGGGGAGAACCGTCGTATCTCGATATGCCGCGAATTGACCAAGCTAAATGAAGAGGTGCTACGCATGACACTGGGCGAGGCAATCGCCTATTATAACGCACAGGAGCCGCGCGGCGAGTACGTATTGGTTGTTGAAGGTACCTCGAAAACGAATGCGCCGGTTGCGTTTTGGAGCGAAATGGAAATCCCCGCGCACGTTGCCTACTATATGGAAAAAGGAATGTCCAAAATGGATGCCATTAAGCAAGCGGCGAAGGATCGCGGCATTCCCAAAAACGACGTCTATCAGAAAATGCTGAACGAATAACCCAAAAGGATAAAAGATTATGAAAAAGAACACGATGAAGACCACAATGGCATCACAAAAAAACATTGCCTTGATCGCGCACGACAATAAGAAAAAAGAACTGATCGCCTGGTGTGAAAAAAACAAGGACGTCCTGGAACATCACTTCCTCTGCGGCACCGGAACCACCGCGAAAATGGTTTCTCAATCGACCGGACTTCCCGTCCGCGGATTTCATAGCGGCCCTTTGGGTGGAGATCAACAGATCGGCGCACGCATTGTAGACGGAAAGATTGACGTTGTCATCTTCTTCTCGGACCCCCTCACCGCACAACCTCACGATCCCGATGTGAAGGCACTGCTCCGAATTGCGCAGGTTTACGACATTCCGATTGCCAACAACCGCGCAACGGCAGACTTTATCCTTTCCAGTCCCTATATGCACACCGAATATACGCGCGACGTCCTGAATTTTGAGGGAATCGTCAATGATCGCGCCCAAAATCTGAACTGACAAATCGTCCTTTCCGCAAGCCCTTTTGCCGCCCCTTTCCGCAATCTTTTTTGCAAAAGGGCTTGACAAGAATGAGCAGGTGTGTTAAAATATTAAGGTACGTTACAAGATTGAATCATCCAATAAAAATGTACAGTATGCATCACGGAAGGTTATTTCGCCTGCGGCGAAGATACCCACACTCTGCGCCTGACAAGCAAGCTTGTCGATCT
>JAZRGI010000273.1:0-8353 GCA_045644105.1 Eubacteriales bacterium
CCGCTTCCGTGAAGACTGGATACGCCGATCGGCTCCTGCTCGAAGCCAAGCTCGTAGAATTCGTAGAACTCCATGGGAGGTTGTCCGATGCGGTCACACTTGTTGATGCAGGGGACGATGGGCTTACCGCTTTTCTTGAGCATAACGGCAATGTCGCGGTCGTCTGCGGTCAGTCCCGTGCGCACGTCACACATAAAGACGATGACATCTGCGGTTTCTACGGCGATTTCTGCCTGCAGGCGCATCTGCTTGAGAATGATGTCGTCGGTCTTGGGTTCGATTCCTCCGGTGTCGATCACGACAAAGCGCTTGCCTCTCCACTCGGTTTCTCCGTAGATACGGTCACGCGTGACGCCGGGGGTATCTTCTACGATCGATCGACGCTCCCCGATCAGTTTATTAAACAACGTGCTTTTGCCAACGTTGGGGCGTCCAACGATGGCGATAATAGGCTTTGACATATCGGTTCCTTTCTATGCATCGGTTACCAAAATCGGTTACCGGTCGGTCAGTCCGAGAACGCAACGGACAAATTCGGCACCGTCGTTCGGACAGGGGTAAACGGGAATGTTTCCGAGCTGCTCGGAGAGTTGCTTTGGCGTGATATCGTCGAGGAAGACGGCGCCGTCGGCACGGAGCATGGACACGGGGAAGAGCAATTCGTCGCCAAGATCAATGTCCTTGAGTTGGTCGATGACGTCTGTTCCTGTCAGAAGGCCGGCAACGGTGACGCTTTCTCCAAAGAAATGATTGATGATCTTGTGTACGTGGATTTTCAGATCCGGCACACGTGCCTCAAGCGCACGACAAAGGGAGGCAATGTGATCGTAAGCGGCGGCACCGGTGACCAGAGTGACGGTGCGCGGTGTCCAAAGCTGCGGGAGCAATTCGTCCAGGTACTGCAGTTCAAAATCAAATTCGGATCTCATTGACGTCAACATACCGACGCCGTTTTCGATCTGCGAGTAGTCTTCGTAATATTCCTCATCGGGAAGCGGAAGCCCCGCGCGGATATAAAACTCGTCGGAGCAGTAAAAGAGCCGTGTGCCGAGCTTTTCAAGGCAGGCGTTTCCGAACGCCTCCACCTGCCGTATCACGGCGGCACAATCCTCGGGAGAGAATGCCTCCAGGGGATACAATCCCTCGCGGAATTTGGTAAGTCCGACGGGAACGATGGCACAGGAGCGGAGCGACGGATAATAAGCGACGAGGTCGCGCATGGAGCGATCCAACTCTTCACCGTCGTTCAATCCCTTGCAAAGAACGATCTGTGTGCAAAGCGCAATGCCCGCATCGGCAAGACGGTTCAGGTAAGAAAGCACCTCACCGGCGCGCTTGTTCTTCATCATGCGGACACGAAGCTCGGGATTTGTGGTGTGAACCGACACGTTGACGGGGGAGAGGTGCATGGTGATCAGACGGTCGATGTCGGCATCCTTGAGGTTGGTCAGGGTGACATAATTGCCGTGCAGGAAGGAAAGACGGTCGTCGTCATCCTTGAAGTAGAGCGTGTCGCGCATACCCTTTGGCATCTGGTCGATGAAGCAGAAGACACAACGGTTGGCGCAGGTATGTTTTTTGTCCATCAGCGGCGTTTCAAAATCCAGACCGATATCCTCATATTCGCCCTTGCGAATGCGTGTGCCGTATTCCGCACCGTTTCTTGACAGGCCGAGCAAAACCGCCGTATCGGTCAGATAAAAGCGATAATCCAGAACGTCGTTGATGTCATGTCCGTTGATCGTCAAGAGCCGGTCGCCCGCAAGAATCCCTGCGCGATCGGCAAGACCGCCTTTTTGCACGGATATGATCGTTACCAAGAGTGTTTCCTCCCTTCATCATTTTCTACTTATCGTTTTATTATAACATATCTTATAAGGAAAGTCAATGTTTTTTTGGGGTTTCTCCGGAAAGAGCAGCGAAAGCGGTGAAAAGTTGCGAAAAGAGATTGACACAAAACGCATTTTATGATATAATAACATCGCTTTCGAAATACGGTATGAGAGGGAAAGCCGTGAGTTCGTAACCATCCTCACGAAAAACAAAACTAAGGAGAAACAGAAGATGAATTCAAAAAACAGACAAATGGCAAAGCTTTTGTACATCACGCAGGCGGGGTTGATTGCCGCACTGTATACGGTGTTGACCTTGTTTATCGGGGCGTTCGGTCTTGCAAACGGTGCCATCCAGTTTCGCGTTTCGGAGGCACTGTGCGTGCTTCCGTTTTTTACTTCTGCCGCCATTCCGGGGCTTACCGTCGGTTGCCTGATCTCCAATCTGATGACGGGGTGTTTGTGGCAGGACGTCCTGTTTGGAACGCTTGCCACGCTTTTGGGCGCTATCGGTGCGTCGCTTTTGCGCCGCATTCCGTGGTTGATCCCTCTGCCCACCGTGCTTTCCAATACGCTCATCATCCCTTACGTATTGGCGTATGCCTATCATTTTGAGGGTGGGGTTGCGTATTTTATGTTGACGGTTGGAATTGGCGAGGTGCTTTCGGCTTATCTTTGCGGTATGGCGTTGCTGTTTGCCATCAAGCCCTACGGACATAAGATCTTCCGGTCAACCAACCGACAGATCTGATCGGATCAAACTATAAACCATACGAGAGGAGGCGAGAGAATGTATATTGAATTGCCGAAAACGGTGCAAAAGGCGATCGACCGCTTGGAAGCCTTTGGTTACGAGGCATACGCGGTTGGCGGATGCGTGCGCGATTCCATTCTCGGTCGCGCTCCCAACGATTGGGATATTACCACTTCGGCACTGCCCGAGCAGACCGCCGCCGTCTTTTGCGATGTGCGGACGGTGGAAACCGGAATCCAACACGGTACACTGACGGTAATTTTGGACGGTATGCCGTTGGAGATCACCACCTATCGGCGTGACGGAGCCTATGCCGACAACCGCCATCCCGAACAGGTGACCTTTTCGAGGTGTATCGAGGATGACCTCTGCCGACGTGACTTTACCGTGAATGCGATGGCGTATCACCCGATACGCGGATTGGTAGATCTGTACGGAGGTCAAGCCGATCTCGCGCGCGGCGTTATTGCCTGCGTGGGAGATCCCACCACACGGTTTTGCGAAGACGGTTTGCGTATTTTGCGTGCCGTTCGCTTTGCCTCTGTCCTGAATTTTAAGGTGGATGAGCAGACCGCCGAGGCGGTGCGCGCGCAACGGGGCTTGTTGCAAAACATCGCCGCCGAGCGCATTCGCGAGGAGCTTTGTAAGTTGATCTGCGGAAGAGGAGCAGGACGCATTTTGCGGGATTATGCCGAGGTGATCGCACAACCGATCCCCGAGCTTGGTGCTTGCAGAGGCTTTGCGCAAAACACAAAATATCATTGCTATGACGTATACGAGCATATGCTTCACGCATTGGAGGCGAATAGCGGGACCGATCTGATCACTCGTCTTTCCATTCTGTTTCATGACGTGGGCAAGCCGCTCACCTATACCGAGGACGGGCAGGGCGGTCACTTTAAGGGACACGCTTCCGTCGGGGTGGATTTGACGAAGGAGATTATGCGCCGCTTGCGCTTTGACAATGCGACAACCGATGCCGTTGTGCAGTTGGTGGAATATCACGACCGTCCCATCGCGGCAGAGAGGAAAGCCGTTAAGCGGTTGATGCAAAAGATGACCGATGAAAACATCGCGCGTCTGTTGGAGCTTCAACGGTGTGACCGTGTCGCGCACGCGCCCGAATACGCGATCCCCTCCGAATCTCTTGCCGAAATCCCGCGCGTCATGCGAGAGTTGCGCGAGGAGGAGGCTTGCCTTTCCTTGCGAAGCCTTGCGGTCAACGGCAAGGATCTGATGGCGCTCGGTGTTCCTGCTGGGAAGCGGATCGGTGAGCTTTTGCAGATGCTTCTTGACGAGGTTGTCGAAGAGCGGTTGCCGAATGAACGCGATGCTTTGCTGGATGCCGTTCGGGAAGGGTTGCGTTGAATTTTTATAAACTCACGGAGGGAGGGGCGGTTTTGTCCGACTTCAGAAAAGACGGATCTTTGCGGCGGTTGACGGTGTGCGCATTGTTTGCCGCTCTGATCTGCGTTCTTTCACCCATTGCGATTCCCATCGGTGCGATCCCGCTCTCGCTTGGCTTTTTGGGTGTTTTGCTATGCGCCGTTTGCCTGCCGCCCTTGATGAGTCTGACGGCGGCTTTGGTATACCTTGCAATCGGAGCTTGCGGCTTGCCCGTATTCAGCGGTGCGCTTGGCGGCGCACAAGTGTTGATCGGGCCTACCGGAGGATATTTGTGGTCGTATCCGGTGGTTGGATTGGTTGTTGCCGTGCTTTGTAAAACAAAAGCGAAAGCATCTGCGCGCAGAAGCTTTGCGAAAGCTTTTTTTGCTTGCTTGATCGGTGTTCTGATCTGCTACCTGCTCGGCGTTGTGCAGTACGTCCTGGTTACCGAAACACCGATTGGAGCGGCACTTGCCGTCTGCGTGCTTCCGTTTTTGCCGATCGACCTCGGAAAGGCTTTGCTTGCCGTTGCGCTCGGAAAGCGTCTTTCTCCGCTTCTTTCCCGTCGATTGTAACAGAACAAAAAAGAGCTTGCTCCGACGACGTCGGAAACAAGCTCTTTTTTGTATGTTTTTAATTTACGATCTGAACCTTGAGTAGGTTGGTCATACCCTCGATGTTCAGAGGAACACCGGCGGTGATAACGACCTTGTCGCCCGGAGCAACGATATCGACTTGTTTGGCACAGTCGATGGCGTGGATGAACAGACGGTCGGTGTCGGTTTGATTCAATGCAAGGACGGGAAGCACACCCCAGGAGAGCGCGAGCTGATGGAAGGTCTTCTTTTCGGGGGTTGCGGCGACGATGGGTTGCGCAGGGCGGAACTTGGAAACGCATCGCGCGGTGAGTCCCGACTTGGTAACGGCGATGATAACCTTCGCAAACATATCGCGCGCAGTGGTGGCGGCGGCATCGCAAATGGCGTTGGTTACGTCCTCCGCCGATGCCTCGTACTGAATGCCGCGATAGACATCCATTTCAAAGGCATCCTTTTCTGCCTGCTCGGCAATGCGCGCCATAGTTTTGACAACGAGAGCGGGGTGGTCGCCTGCCGCGGTTTCTCCCGAAAGCATGACCGCCGAGGTGCCGTCAAACACCGCGTTTGCGACGTCGGTGATCTCGGCACGGGTGGGGGTAGGAGAGTGGATCATCGATTCGAGCATCTGCGTTGCGGTGATGACCATTTTTCCCGATTGATAGCACTTGCGGATAAAGCGTTTCTGCAGACCGGGAAGTCGCTCAAATTCCACCTCGACACCCATATCTCCGCGCGCCACCATAATGCCGTCGGAATGCTTCAGAATCTCGTCAAAATTGTTGACGCCCTCGATGTTTTCGATTTTGGAGATTACCTTGATGGCATGGCCGCCGTGGTAGTCCAAAAATTTGCGCAGTGCAATGACGTCTTCCTTACAACGTACAAAGGATGCGGCAACGAAATCGACGTCCTGTTCGATTCCGAAGATCAGGTCTGCCTCGTCCTGCGCACTCAAGTAGGGCATATCGATATGGAAGTTGGGAATGTTGAGGCTCTTGCGATCCGAAAGAGGACCGCCGTTTTCAACCCTGCAAACAATGTCGGTTTCGTTCACATCGGTCACCGTCAGGGCGATTCTTCCGTCATCCAACAAGAGGCGCACACCGGCATAAAGTTGACGGGGAAGATCGAAGAAGGAGATCGACACCTCGTGCTCATTTCCCATCACCTCACGAGTGGTCAGGGTAAAGGTGTTGCCGGTTTTTAGCATGACCTTGCCGTTTTCAAATTGACGCAGGCGGATCTCGGGGCCTTTGGTGTCAAGAAGAACGGGGGCGGGCACGCGCAGTTTGTCGCGGACACGGCGGAAGGTTGCCATCATTTTTTTATGATACTCATGGGTTCCGTGCGAAAAATTGAAGCGAGCGACGTCCATGCCGTTTTTCAGCATTTCCTCCATAATTGCTTCGTCGGCGCAAGCGGGACCAATGGTGCAAACGATTTTTGTTTTTCTCATAGGATATCTTTCCTTTCAATATTTCAAGCTATATCATATCATAAGAATGTGACCAATCTATGACATTTTGGAAAAAATATGCAGTCGCGTTGACAAGTAATTTTTTTTATGCTATAATAAGTGAAACCATCAGAACAAGGAAGGGGAAAACGACATGACCAATCAAGAACGGTTTATAGAGATCTTTCAAGAAAAAATCACGAGAGAAGGCGCCGATAAGTTATTGGAATATCTGATGAAAAGCGACTTTTTTACGGCACCGGCAAGCACGCGTTATCACGGTGCGTATGAGGGTGGACTCGTTGCGCATAGCCTGAACGTTTACGACTGTCTTGTGGATATTCTGAACCGTCCCCGTATGAAGGAACTTTACGGAGTTGAATACAGTGACGAGAGCATCGCCATTGCGGGCTTGCTTCACGATATCTGCAAGGTCAATTTCTATAAAACAAGTATGCGTAACGTCAAGGACGAAACGGGAAAGTGGGTTTCCCAACCCTACTATACCATCGAGGACACGCTCCCTTACGGACACGGAGAAAAGTCGGCTTATATTGTTTCCGCTTATATCAAGCTAACGCGCGACGAGGCGTTTGCCATTCGCTATCATATGGGCTTTTCGGGTACGGAAGATCCCGGCAACGTTGGCAGAGCGCTTGAGATGTTCCCCCTGGCATATGCAACCTGTTGCGCGGATATGGAGGCGGCATTCCTGATGGAAGGAAAGCTGGCAAACGAGCAAAAATGAATCATCTGTCAAGTACTGCGCAACGGCGACTGATCCGCATCGCCTATCTTCTGCCCGCAATCAGTGGCGCGATCATGTTGAGCCTGTTTGCGATCCCGAATATGTTTTTCCTGTTTCAGGGTGAAGCGCACGAAACGTGGAGTCTGCTTGGTCTGCTCGGTAATACCTGGAAGGTATGCAGTGAGCTTTCCGAGGTGAGTGTCAATGCCTTTTGGTTTTCGATCGTTATGCGTTTCTTTGTCGTTTTGTCATTTCTTGCAATTGTAGGATATCTCCTGACGGCAATTCCGGCGGCGATTTGCAGCTCTATGGCATTTTCCTTGCCGCCGACACATCCGGAAGCCAATCATGCCAAACGGTGGATGCAATTTTTCTGTCCTAACCGTATCGTTTATGCTATTTCCAATCTGTTTCCGTTGGTGGCGGCGCTTTTTCCGCACGTGTTGCTTTCCAACTACAGAGCGCAGTTGGGATACTCCATGCAACTGTGGTACGTGCCGCAATGGTTGCCGTTATGGTTGGTTGTTGCGGTGTTGATCGCAATCAATCTGGGCGGATTCTTTGCGCTTTTGGGTGCGCAGAGCCGCGAGCAGATGGATATGTTCCGCTTGTATAAAAAGAAATAAACCGTTAACAAAAAGGACTGCCCTCGGTTGAAGGCGGTCCTTTTTTGTCGGTTGGGTTATCCCTTTGGTTTTCCCTTAAAGAAGAGGCAGGCAAGATAGCCGAAGACAAGTGCGGCGGTAATGCCCCCCGCCGCTGCCGTCAGTCCGCCGGTCAATGCACCGAGCAAGCCTTTTTCATCTACCGCGCGCCGTACCCCCTTGAAGATCAGATAACCGAAACCCGTCAGGGGGGTCGTAGCGCCGGCACCTGCCAACTCGACCAAAGGGGCATATACGCCAATGCCTCCAAGCACCACACCGGCAACGACGTAGACTACCAGAATACGGGCGGGGGTGAGTTTCGTGCGGTCGATCAAAAGTTGGGCAATGACGCAAAACGCACCGCCAATCAAAAATGCCCAAACGTAGGGAAGGATCAAATTCATAAAAGCACCTCACTTTGTCGGCTCGCCGGGTTGCTTGCGCGTGCCGCATTTTTTTGTAAGAGCGGTCAACGGTGACGTATCTCCAAAAGATGTGCCACGGCGGGGATGCAGCGTCCCTGTTTGATACTGTCGGGACTCATCATGGCGCCCGTCGAGAGGAAGAGGACGCGATCGAGTTCGCCGCTCTCGATTTTCGGAAGCAGATGTGATGCCAACACAACGGCGGAGCATCCGCACCCCGAACCACCGCCGTGGACGTCCTGCTCTTTTCGACGGTAGATCAACGTGCCGCAATCGGTATACCGATCTCCGAGGGGGTGTCCGTTTGCGCGCATCAGATCACACAGGATGGCACCGCCCTCATACCCGAGATCTCCCGTAACGATCAGATCGAAATCCGACGGTTGGCTGTCGGTGGCTTGAAAATAGCGCGTCAACGTATCCTCGGCGGCAGGCGCCATTGCCGCGCCCATGTTGTTGGCGTCCTTGATACCGCGCTCGCGTACCTTTCCGGGAAGGGCTTTGCA
>JAZRGI010000274.1:0-2448 GCA_045644105.1 Eubacteriales bacterium
CGTTTTTGCCGTAGTCCTTCAGTACCTGAACGTCTGAAAATCCTTCGCGTTCGGCAATGCTTATAAGGTCGGCTGCTTGATCGTATCCGATCTCAAAGAGGAAAAATCCGTTCTTTTTGAGGTGTGTCTTGCAGGAGGAAAGAATGGCGCGGTAGAAGATCAACCCATCCTCGCCGCCGTCCAATGCTGCTACCGGTTCGGCACTCAACTCTGGTTCAAGCGACGCAAGCACACGGCGCGGAATGTAGGGAGGGTTTGATAAAACGGCATCAAACAATTGTCCGTCCTGCAAAAAAGAGGGGGAGAGAACGTCGCCCAAAAGGGGCGTAAAACGGCTTTCGACACCGTTGCGCAGTGCGTTGCGTTGCGCAACTTTCAAGGTGTTGGGGAATTTTTCAACGGCAATCGCTTTTGTGTCGGGGCGCTCGGCGAGCACCGAGATCGCAATGCAGCCGCTTCCCGTGCAAAGGTCGGCAAAGACGGCATTCGGCGGCAAAAGCGCAATCGCCTTTTCCACAAGAATTTCGGTATCTGAACGGGGGATCAGACAGTCGGGCGATACCTCATAGGTCTGTCGGTAAAAATCCCACGATCCGATCAGGTATTGCAGAGGGTAGCGCGCGCAACGTTTTTCGATGGCTTCGGTCAGTTCCGCGGACTCGTAATTGCGCGTTGGAAAGGTCTGTACGGCAGAGGCATCGATCCCGCAAAAATGCTCGATGAGCAGTGCGGCGTCCCATTCTGCGGTATCGATTCCCGATTTTCGCAATAGGGAGCAGACGTCGCGGTAGGTCATATTTGGTTGCCTCCTTTCCCATGATGGTGTAATCTCTGTATATCTTAACACAAAAAGAGCAAAAATAAAAGACGGATTTCTTAAAAATTTTAAAAAAATAAAAAAAATTTATAATACCACTTGAATTTTTCAAAAAAAATGGTATACTAATATTAAATATAGAAAGTCAAACGTCAATATTGACGGTTACGGAGGTATATACTATGGAAGAACAGAACGTTGTATACGTAGAGAAAAAGAACGGTTTTTGGAAATTTGTTAAGGTTGCACTGGTTGTAGCGGCAGCCGCTTACGTTGCGGTAAAGGTTTATCAGAAATATTTCAAGAAGGTTGAAGTTGAGATCGACGACGCGGAGGAGCTTGATGCCGAGTTGGAGCCGATCGAGATCGAGCTTTCCGACGATACCGCCCAAGAGGATGCTTTTGAGGCTTCTGCCGAAGCGGTCATCGCAAACGCAGAGGAGATGGATACCCTCACTGAAGAGGCATAAACCAAAATGAAACCGAAACAGCTTTCCCAAACCGTTTGGGAAAGTTGTTTTCTTGTTGTTTGAAAAAAGGAGTAAACGAGCATGGCAAAATACAGACAAGGCAGAATCAACGAGGAGATCCAAAAAGAGATGACCGTGATTTTGCGTAAGGTGAAGGACCCCCGCGTCAGTGACGCCTTCATCAGTGTCACCGCGGCAGATTGCACTGCCGATCTCAAATACGCAAAAATTTATTATTCGGCGCTTTCGGGCGATGCCAAGGAGATTGCAAAGGGCTTGAAGGCGGCAACCGGCTTTATTCGCCGCGAGCTTGCGAGATCGCTCAATCTTCGCATTACCCCCGAACTGACCTTCCACCCCGATTCCTCCATATCCTACGGTGCGCACATCGCATCGATTCTGGAGGGCTTGGAGATCAGTCCCGAGGAAGAGGATGGGGAAGGCGATGGTGCAACCCAAGATGACTGAATTTCGTGAGTTTTCTATGGAGGAGCTCTGTGAGATCCTTTCTACGCCTGCCGATACACTGATTCTGTTTCATCGAAATCCCGATGCCGATGCCGTTGGCTCGGCATTTGCTCTGAAAAAGATCCTTTGCGATCTTGGTTCCCGCGCATGGTGCGTGTGCAGTGATGAGCTTCCCGACAGACTTGCCTTTCTTGCCGATGACGAGCAGAGCAGTGTCTTGCCCGTTTCGATACCGCAGAATCTGTCGGCAGAGCGCATCATCAGTGTAGATACCGCATCACCTTCGCAACTGGGGGATCTGTACGCGCTTTACGGCGACCGTATCGATCTGATGATCGATCATCACGCAACGGGTGAGGTATATGCCAACCATTACGTTCAGGCGGACGCGGCGGCAACCGGAGAGATCATGTTTGATCTGGTGAAGCATCTTGCGACCGAGGGATGCGTGACCATCACCGACCGTCTGTGTACGCGCCTGTATGCCGCAATCAGTTCGGATACGGGAGGATTCCGTTTTTCCAACGTGACACCGCAAACGCACAAACGCGCGGCGGAGCTTGTGGCAAGCGGAATCGATTGTGCCGCCATCAATCATCGGTTGTTTGATTGCAACAGTATGGAGCGCCTGCGTGCCACGGCGGCGGGAATTTCCAATCTGCATCTGTTTGCCGACGGAAAGGTTGCCGTGAT
>JAZRGI010000275.1:0-8061 GCA_045644105.1 Eubacteriales bacterium
TTCATACCCGGAGCATCTCCACCGGAGGATAAAACACCGATCTTTCTGAATTTTGCCATTTCTAACGTCCTCTCTTTTTGCGCGTAGTTCATTCAGGAAATTTTATATCTGATATATTATAATATTATAATATATTTTCTAAAAAAAATCAAGGGGTTATGCAATAAAACCTTCCCAATTTTGTTAATTTTTGGACAAAGTATTATTTTTGGCGATACAAAAGATCCTTTTCCTTCAAATAGTCAACCATCATACCCGTCCAGTCGGTTTGGATAAAGTCAAAGCCGCGCTTTGCAAGCCAGCCCCAACCCTTATCGGGATCATCGGTCAAGGAAGTATCGTCGGAATGTCCGGCGGACAACTGTGCCTTATAGTTGTAGATAATCGCATTACCCCAAACAAGCTTGCCGTCCTTATGCATACGGTCGATAAACTCCGGCGTTGCAACCTCATCGTCATCGGTGTCAAAGAGTACCTCTGCACCGATATAATTGATATTGCTATTCTTGAGCGTGTCGTGCAGGGGGTGGGTTCTGCTGACAATGGGCATAAAGGGCAACTCGGGAGCAACTTCCTCCAATACCTTGATCACCTTTTCGGAGGGATTGGATTTTACAAGGATCTGATCCAACATACCGTGACGCTTGATCGCCTCGTAGATTTCCTTCGGGTGTCCCCAGAACTTATCCACGTTGATGTAGCACTTATTCTTGTAGTGCTCCAGGATCTCGTCAAAGGTATTTAACGGGAACTGCGTATAGGTACGGTCGTAGTTAACGTAACGCAGACGCGAGATCTCCTCGCTATCCAGATGGCGGATGCTTTCCATATGGTACAGGTGATGCGGCTCCATGCCGGGATGAAAGATGTAAAGCTTGCCGTCACGGCTCATTTCTACGTCAACCTCCAACATATCGGCACCCTGCTTGAGAGCGATGTCGTAGCTGGCGATCGTATTACAAGGAATATTTCCGCCAAAAGCACCTCGATGAGCAACGACGATAATCTTTTCTTGCGCGGTTTCCCACAAATTAAAATTTTTCATAACGGCAAAAATCCTTTCTTTATCATTACCATATATTGTAATATATTTTTCCCTAAAAATCAAGTGTATTACACAAAAAAAAACACCGTTTCCAATAATTTTCGTTTTTTATAAATCCCAATACCCAAAGGAATACCGCAGAACAGAACAAACAAAGAGCAGATCATACCGCAAGGTATAAATCTGCTCTTTGTAATACCATTCCCATGACGTTGATGTCGAAACGGAATCAATTGGTATAGTTATCGAAATAACCCTGTACCAGAACCACGGGAGTACCCTTGTCACCCGAACCGCTGGTAAGGTCACAAAGCGAACCGATCAGATCGGTCAACTGACGAGGCGTCGTGCCTTGAGATGCCATGTTTCCAACCAAAGAACCGTTCTTTTCGCGAATGCTCTTGGAGATCGCCGCCTTCAATTCTTCACCCGTCAGATCCTTATAATCGTTATCGGCAAGATACTTCAACTTCAACTCGTTGGGCGTACCAACCAAACCGTCGGTAAACGCGGGAGAAACGACCGGATCGGCAAGCTCCCAGATCTTTCCTTGAGGATCCTTAAACGCGCCGTCGCCGTATACCATTACTTCAACGTGCTTACCGGTCGCCTTGAGAATGCGTGCCTGAATGTCAAGAACCAGGTCACGGCACTCACGGGGGAAGAGTTTTACCGTATCTTCGGTAGACTTATTCGATCCGAGAAGACCGTATTTTTCATTGCAACCACTGCCATTGACGGGAGAGGTCATAATATCGTCCAGACTGCAAACCACCTTTGCTCCGGCTTCCTTCAAAATGCGCTTGGTGCGCGCACGCGTATGGATATCACAGTTGAGGATGCAATCGGTGTAATCCAGGATCGCCTTTGCGTGGTTCGCAAAAATGATCTCAACCTCGGCACCGCAGGAACGAATCAGATCGCCATAATAAGCAACGTAATCAACGCCCGTAAATTCATGCTTGTTCTCACCGAACAACTCACGGTAGCGCTCCAAAGTCAGAACGTCCGAATAGGGATTGACACCCGAAGCATCGAGTTGATCCAACGAAATGAGCGCGTTTCCAACCTCATCGGAAGGATAGCTCAACATCAAAACGACCTTCTTTGCGCCCTTTGCAATACCGCGCAGACAGATCGCAAAACGATTTCGGGAAATAATCGGAAAAATTACGCCAATGGTTCCGCCGCCAAGCTTACTACGTACGTCCTGGGCAATTGCGTCAACGGAAACATAGTTGCCCTGTGCGCGCGCTACAATAGACTCGGTGATGGAAATGACGTCACGGTCGCGCAGTTCAAAGCCCTCGCTTGCAGCTGCGTCCAATACACTCTCGGTTACAATCGCCGCCAGATCATCGCCCTCACGGATAATAGGGCAACGGATACCTCTGGAAACCGTGCCGACTTTACGTTCTTTTATAGCCATGGTTCTTCAACCCCTTTCTTCTGTAAGACTCTTCCGAAAAGCAAATGTTGATCACATCGGGAAAATTCAGTCTTACCAATCCAAAAATAAATCTTTCGGAGTTTTCCTATATTATTATAAACTGTTTTTGCTCAATTGTCAAGAAAAATCATTCGAGTTTACAAAAAATATACCAATCAAATGCCTGTTTATTTGATGAAAGATCAATAAAAAGTCTATTCAAGGCTATATTGTTCGCTTTCGGGTGTCATTTGATACCGCAGAAGCAGAAAAAACAAACCACTTGAACCCCTGCCACTATGGCGGAGGGTTCGTCTTACAAAAAGAGCGGGGTGTCTGCCAATTGGCGCGCCCCGCTCAAATCAACTCAAAGCGATTCTTTTACATGGAAAAACTCAAGCTCTTCCCCAACCGGTCCGATACAAAACGCGATCCGCGCCGGATACGGAGGATTGGAGGGAATGCAGATATCCTTTGGTTCCATGGTGATCTCGTAGCCGGCTTCGCGTACCGCCGCCACGCAAATGTCAACGTCCTCTACGTCAAGAGCCAAGTGACGCAGTGCTCCCGCAGAAAGACAATCGTTGGCATTGGCAAAGATCTCAAACAATCCCGCACCGGTATCCAACATTGCCGCCGATTCATCTCCCTCCCCCCACGTACGAACGATGGGAAGCTTCAATACCTCGTGATAAAAAGCAATGGTTTTCAAAAAC
The DNA here is from genome assembly GCA_045644105.1 of Eubacteriales bacterium. GTDB lineage: Bacteria > Bacillota > Clostridia > Oscillospirales > CAG-272 > UMGS1865. The sequence goes on from JAZRGI010000275.1 coordinate 3,191, forward strand.
GCATCCAACCCGTTGCACTTCAATGCCACGTGGTGAAATCCTGTGATTTTTGGATTTTTGTTCATGTTCAAAATTCCCTTTCTAAAAGATCATTCAACGTCCGCAAACTCATTGCGGAAGCGACGCCAAATCGGTGCCGCAAACAAACAGACACCAACTCCCAATACCGACACGATCACCCACATCAAAATGGTAAAATTCCAACCGAAACGCTCCGCCAAAGCCGCAAAGCCGTAGGTGGAAAGCGACGCACCAACGTAGGTGCAGGCATTCAGAATTCCCGAAAAGGTGGAAACCTTACCGGTTTTTAAAAACCGCTTGGGGACGACACTGATCAACATCAGGTTGATGCCGTGCATACAGGCAACGATCACCGCCATCAACAACATGGAAAATACAACCGATCCGCCAAAGAGATTGACCGCATACAATACACCGGCTCCAACCGCCGCCAACACGAATATCATCGCGGCGCAGAAAACCTCGTTTTGAAAGAGCTTGCGGTGTATCAGATCAAAGAATACAAAACTTACCATACTGAATACGGCAAGAATCACGGTAGAGAAGATCGCGTTTTCCTCCGGCATACCGAAGCTTTCATTCAAAAACGACGGCATCCAATTGGTTACACCGTCACGCAGAATTCCCTGCAGAATGATGCCGAGCATGATCAACACGATCGGCGAGAACACGAAGCGCGGCAACGAAACTCCGGTCTGTACCTTCTTGTTTCGATCACCGCCCGCAGTCGGCACAACGGTGCCGTGATGCAAAAGGCGCGGCGAGATCAACACCCAAAAAATCCAGACCAAAGCACCGACGGCGGCGCAGATCAACATAATGCTTCGCCAATCGGTCAATTTCAATAACACCGGGCAACCAAGATAAAGTAGGATTGTGGCGATTGAGGAGCCGCAGGATACGCGAACCACCGCATAACTGTATTCACTGTCGTGCAAATAGGTGGACATCATACGCACCATCGGCGGCCAAAGCATTGCGTGGGCAAATCCGTTGATACACCAGACAACCGCCATCAAGGGGACCGCTTGCGCAAAAAACATTGCTACGTTACACGCAACGGCAACGCCGATTCCCACCGTCAACATGAGTTGCGGCTTTAGCTTATCTCCAAGCAGTCCACTGACCACCTGACCGATTCCGTAAGCAACCGTCAAAGCGGTCACAACAACGGCAAGGGATGACTTGGGCAGTGCCATTTCGGAGCAGATCTTCACGATCATCACTGCAAAATTGATGCGCAACAGATAACTTGCAAAATAGACCAACGTAAAGGTCCATGCAATCCATCGGGCGAGGGAAGAAACCGTAAGAGAAGACTTCATTTCAATTTTTATTGTTTTCAGGCAATCTTATCCCAGTACGAAGGTTGCAAAAAATTCAGGACGGTGAAAATCGGGATTTGCCCAATCGATATTGTGGAAGCAACCAAAGTGAGGATGATCGGTTTCGTCACCGCACTTATAAAGGTTACCGCGCAATACGGCACCCTCTCCGTGACGGTAGGTGGGAACACGACGGGTGATCCAATCGGCGGGAATACGATAGTCAATCTCCCAACGATCGTCAAAGATCTGTGTACGAATACCCAGCTTGTCGATCTCCTCCGGAGATATACGCTCGGACTCACCGCGGCGCACGTTGACACTGGAAAGTGCCGCACCGTTGGGGTTGATCTCTATGTTCACATAGTGCACGTCGGTTTCGGGAGCAAACTGCATAAACAACTCCATACAACTATCCTCGCAAACGGGGGTGTTGTGCGCGGTTTCAACGGCACGCAAATTGGTTTCGTAGGAAACGAAATGAACGTTGATTCCGCCTTCGTCCCAGGACAGAACCGCCTCGGTTTTTGGGGTTGCCGGAAAATCCTTTACCCAGGGAAAATGATCAATGGAAAAACGGCTTCCTTCTTTGGAAATTACGTAGGTCTGCATCTTTCAAAACTCCTTTTCCGCAAGGTTTTTTCCATCCTTGCATCTTTTTTATTATATACGAAATCCACTTTAAAGTCAAGAGAAAGTTTCAAATATCACAAAGGTTTGCTAAAAAACGGTTGCACCACAGAGAATTTTGCCTCGTTGACACAACCGTTTTCTGTTATTGCGTGTTTTGTTCCCCGTTTGCCAAAGGCTTAAAATCCTTTTGCAACCGTACGTAATCCACAAGCACCGTCAACATACCGATCAACCATGCCGATGGCGTGGCAAAGCACATGATCACAAAACCCGTCTGCTCGCCGATTAAGGCAATCCGCTCGCTCATCATGGTAACCACAACCAGGGAAAGCCCTGCCCTGCCGATGATCTCCGTAAAGCCCGAAATCATCGACCACGTCGTTCGTCCAAGCGGTTGCAAAACACTTTTATGAACGATCAACGGTACCAAAACAAAGGTGCATAGCGTGTTGATAATCAAATACAGATATGCGTTATCAATGATCTTTTTCTCCACGTCAACCGCCAACAAACCAACGATCAGACGACCGAACGGCAAAAGAATCAACACCGAGATTCCGCACCAGATAAAGCCGAGCAAGACCGATTTGCGAATACCGGCAAGAACGCGGTTGTATTTGTTTGCACCGTAATTTTGCGCGGTGAAGACCGAAACGGCAGAACCGATGGAAAGAAGGGGTTGGGTTGCAAAGCTTTCCACCTTGTTGCCGGTCGTATAAGAGGCAACGTATGCGGTGCCAAGCCCGTTGGTAACGAATTGCATCACGATAGCGCCAACAGAAAGCACCATGTTGAGAAACGCCATGGGAACACCCACCCGCAACAATTGCACCGCCAACGGTTTGTCCATGGCAAAATGCTTTGCGGAAACGTGCAACAGAGGTTGCTTGAACTTAATGTATACAATACACAACAACCCTGATATCAACTGCGCCAATACGGTTGCAAGACCGGCACCGTCGGTATCCATTCCGCATCCCGCAATCAACACCATATCAAGGATCACGTTGATAACGCAGGCAATCATCAAAAAATAGAGCGGCGTTTTGGAATCTCCCAGGGCACGGATCATGTTGGAAAGAATATTGAACAGTGCCGTTGCCAAAAGTCCGATAAAAATCCAAACGATATATCGGTACGCGCGGTCGATCAAATCGTCGGGGGTACGTAAAAACTCAAGGATCTGACGAGCAAACAAGGTGCAAAGAAGCGTCAATATACCCGAAAGAATAAAGGAAAGCTTTAATCCCATCGCAAAGGAGCGCTTGACGCCCTCGTCGTCCTTTGCGCCGAAATAGCGCGCCGTAACGGCGGAAAATCCAATGGTAAGCGCCTGCACCGCTCCACTGGCTAACCAAATCAAGCTACTGGTAGATCCGACCGCCGTGTAAGCATAAGCGTCTATCGTTCTGCCAACGATCACCATGTCTACAATGTTGTAGAACTGTTGAAAAAGATTGCCAATCAAAAACGGGATCGAAAACCGAAGGATCCGTCGCATTGGAGAGCCTGTTGTTAAGTCGGTTGTCACTGTTTCACCCCTTTACCAAGCATTCCTGTATTGGCAATTATACTACTGAAATCGTTTTTTGTCAAGGGCTTTTCCAAAATAAAAGAACCTCCATCAAAAGCGATGAAGGTTCTTCGGTTTTAGCCTCCGAGATATGCATCTCGCACCTTTTCGCTTGCGGCAAGCTCGGCTCCCGTTCCGGAAAGTGTAATCATACCCGTTTCCATAACGTATGCGCGATCGGCAATCGAAAGTGCCTTTTCAGCGTTCTGTTCTACCAACAAAATAGTGGTTCCGGTTTCGTTCAGGCGCTTAATCATGTCAAACACCTGCGACACAAGAATCGGAGCAAGTCCCATAGAGGGTTCGTCAAGCATCAATAGCTTGGGGTGACTCATCAATGCGCGTCCCATGGCAAGCATCTGTTGCTCACCGCCGGAAAGCATTCCCGCCATCTGCGATTTGCGTTCCTCAAGACGGGGAAACAGCGTGTAGATCTCCTCCAGATCGCGCTTCACCTGCGCACGGTCGTTCGAGGTATAGGCACCCATGATCAGATTTTCATAAACGTTCAACTCCGAGAAAATACGTCTGCCCTCCGGCACCTGCGTCAAGCCCTTGCGCATGATCTTATGCGTGGGTTGACCGACAATATTTTCACCGTTATAAATGATTTCTCCGCATTTGGGATGAATAAAGCCCATGATGCTTTGCATGGTGGTGGTTTTTCCGGCTCCGTTTGCGCCGATCAAGGTCACAATTTCCCCTTCGTTCACCTCAAAGGAAACACCCTTCAACGCATTGATCACACCGTAATAAACCTCAATATTTTTAACTTCAAGAAGTGCCATGCTACACCCTCACTTTCCGATATACGCCCGAATGACTTCGGGGTCGTTCAAGGCATCCTTCGTGTTTCCCTGCGCAATGACCGTACCAAAATTCAACACCGTAATACGGTCACAGATGCCCGAAACAAACTTCAGATCGTGTTCGATCAACAGGATCGTAACGTCATAGCGTTGGCGTAGGATTTCAACGGTTCTGCGAAGGTCCTCGGTTTCGTGCGGATTCATACCTGCCGCCGGCTCATCCAAAAGCAAAAGTTTGGGATTGGTTGCCAACGCGCGCGCGATCTCAAGCTTGCGTTGCTTACCGTAAGGAAGATTGCACGCAAGATTATCGGCTTCGTCCTGCAGATCAAAGATCTCCAAGATCTCACCTGCGCGCTTTTTCATTTCACGTTCAACCTTAAAATGCCTCGGCAAACGAAGCAGGCTTTCCATCATGGAGCAGGAAAATTCTTCGCTATTATGAAGACCTACCATGACGTTACGCCGTACCGTCATGTTATTGAACAGACGAATGTTCTGGAAGGTACG
>JAZRGI010000276.1:0-2510 GCA_045644105.1 Eubacteriales bacterium
CACAGAACGACATGGCTACGATCCGACTTAAGTGCATCGGTGGTGCGGGTATCGAAAATGCCGTCGACAGGCGGGGGAGGAATGCTTGCTTCTCCATAGGACAACTGTCGGAGATAGCGTTGTATGTCCTCGGTTGCGGCGGCGTGATTGGGGTGATCCTTCATGGGCGGTTCTGCCTCCTTTTATGGCATTGGAAATTGGCTACTGACCGATGGGAAAGCCGGGAAACTGATCGGTCTGCAAGGGCGCGCCGATAGTAATGGCGTTGAAAAGCTCGGCAATTGCGCTCCACGTTGTGGCGGAAACGATGCCGGTGGGCGTAATGCCCGCAAGCCTCTGAAACGCGATGACGGCATCCTGGGTGCGCGGGCCGAAATAACCGGTGGGGGAAACGGTGGGGATTTCGGGGTAGACCTCGGCAATGGTGTCCAGATACTGTTGCAAAAGCAGGACATCCTCGCTTTCGGCACCGATGCGCAGGGGGACGCCGCCGTAGGGAATTGCGTTTCCCTCAACGTATTCTCTTGGGATGGTATTGACGATGCCGCGGTACGCCCGATAAAGCGCATCCCAGGTTACCTCTCCCACGACACCGTCGGCGGGGAGCCCGAAGGTTCTTTGCGCCGCCTGCACCGCGCTTCGCGTCGATTCCCCAAAGACACCGTCAATGGCGACTGCCGGTATGGTTTCATAAAACTGTGATAAATAGGTAATGAAGTATTGCAGATTGAGGATGGGATTTCCCGTATCGCCGAGTTGAAGCACACCGGGATACTGTTGCGTTACCTCCGAAAGTGTGATGCCCTCGGAGTTCAGATCGTTGAGCCGTTTGACACCGATATAGACGTTTTGGATGCGATACCAGGTCGATTTTCCGACGACACCGTCGGGGGTGAGCGAAAAGATCTCCTGAAAGCGCTTGACCGCTGCCTCGGTATCGGTACCGAAAATGCCGTCGGTGCGCGCGATTTTGGGAATGGAGGGATAGTTTGCCGAGATGCGGTTGAGGCGGATCTGCAGAGTACGGACATCGTCGTTTGCGGCACCTAACCGCAGTGCGACGTCGGGGGCGGAGGTAGTGTTGTTTTCGATCGGGGCATTCCGAACCAGATCAATGTCGTTGCCGTAATAATAGGTGAGGATTTCATAGGGGGTGTAGCCTTGATTGGCAAGCTCCACGCTCCCCCATTGGGAAAGACCTTGACAGGTGACCGTCGTACCGTTGCAATATTGCGCGAACAGTGGTTCCACACTTCCCGAACGGCGGATATAATCGTTAAACAATTCGCCCGCAATTTCACGGATGTTATCAAAAATATCGCGTCCGTTGACAAAATACTGATCGTTTGCGGTGGTAGAGGTAATATCAAAATCATAGCCGCGCGTGCGGTAGTACTCGGTGTAGATGCGGTTGAGGGCAAATGAAATTTGGGCATACATATTGGCGCGAATGGCGTTTTCGGGCCAGGTTGGATAGATCTCGCTTGAGGCGACGTTTGCCACGTAGTCCAAAAAGGGAAGCGTCACGTTTTCGGCATCACTGTCGGGTGCGCCTAAATGAACGGTGATGGTTTCGGGAACAGTTGGCAGTGTTGGCATAGGGACCTCCTGTCGGATCAAAGATCGGGAGCGGTCGATTCAAAAAAACGCTCTCCGTCGGGGGTGCGGGAATTGGTTCTGCCATTTTCGGGCAGGGGAATGAGATCGGCGGGTTGGACGGCAACGATCCCGTCGAAAATGGGGACGTTGATGTAGCGTTGTCCGTAATATCCGTGTGCATCGACCTCGATCAGATAGGGTTGATAGGGCGTTGTCGTGCCGGGGGAGAGAGAATTGGTACGCGGCGGTGCCGGCAGAGGAAGTCTTGAGGTATTGCCGTCGCGCCCCGAAATCAGCGTGGCGATCACGTCACCTCTCCCTTCGGTGTTTTCCGGCGGATAGCTTCTGACCGACACGCGCACGCCCTCCAACGGGATTGCGCCTCTTGCGGTGGTTACATGAACGATCAGGTATCCCTGTCCCATTTCGCTTTGTCTGTCCTGTTGCTCCATGTTTCATACTCCTTTCGATATCGTTTTGTTCTTTAGTATTCTATGCGAAACAACGAAAAACTGTGCCGCAACACTCGAAAGGCGGTTTTTTCGGTCATCAAAAAAAGATCCTCCCGCAACCGTTGCATTTGGTCTTGGGAGGATTTTTATTGGGTTAGAGCAGGGTTTCGTAATAATAGATGGGAAGTGCCGACCAACCGTGGCAAAGACTGCCCGCGTTGCGGAAGTCACGCTCGCCGAGTTGGGTTTCCCAAAAGGTGGTGGCGCCGCCGCGCAGCATCTTCAGATAGACGCGGTCGATCTCGTTCAGAATGACGTCACGGTAGCGTTCCTTGTCGGTGGCAAGCAGGGCATCGTAGCGGAAGCCCACCATGCTCAAAGTGTCGGGAACTACGTCAAGCCGCGTATCGGCTGGCCCGTTGGCGGCAAGCACCTTGAGAATGTTACTCTTTTGGAGCT
>JAZRGI010000277.1:0-4797 GCA_045644105.1 Eubacteriales bacterium
CGGTACACAACGCGATCTTCCGTATTCGCCGCAAGCTCCGCGCGATCATTCCAATGCCTTGACCTGACATATGCCCCGTTAGCTTAATCAAAGCGTTGAGAAATCAAAGATGACGGTCAGAATCCGTCAAAGGGCAAATACACAATTCATATTTTTTTACAAAGAGAGGTTCCAACAATGTTCCAGGACGAAAACAACGAAGCAGTAGCAGTAGAAGAAAAAGAGTACGTAGACGAAACTCTGGTCTGCAAAGATTGCGGCAACGAGTTCGTATTCACCGCCGGCGAGCAAAGATTCTACGCCGAGAAAGGCTTTTTGAACAAGCCCAAGGCTTGCAAGGCTTGCCGTGACGCGAAGAAGAACGCAGGCAAAGCTCCTCGCGAATACTTCACTGCTGTATGCGCAGACTGCGGCGGAGAGGCAAAGATCACCTTCCAGCCCTCTAACGACAGACCTGTTTATTGCAGCGCTTGCTTTGAGAAGCGCAAGAAGACACAGGAGTAATTCGATTGTATCGGACTGAACTGATATAAATTTGAAGTACTGCGAAAAAAGACACTCATCAGGGTGTCTTTTTTCGTTGTAAGGCGAAAACCCCGCCATAGTGGCGGGGTTCAATATACGGAGGATATTTATTATTTCGATCGATCACTGCTCTTCCCTGCCGACCAGGGCGCAGTATTCATCATAATTGCACAGAACGCGAAGCGCGGCAAGAAACGCATTGGGCGTCATGTTGGGAGGAAGTCCCAATCGCTCGGCAAGCTCGTCGCGTTTTTTTGCGCTCTCGGCGCCGCCCGTAAGTCCGTCCATATACAGATCGGCTTTGGAAAGCCGATTTTCAAGCATCCGTCGGGATACCGCCTCGGCATCGGCATACGGTGCAAACAAGCGATACAGAAGCTCTGCATCCATGCCCTCTACGCCAAGAATTCCCTCGGCACCGGGCGCCGCCTTGCGTTTTTCCTTCCCCTCAATGCGCGGAACGTACAAATGGATCATGCGTTCGGGCGGCACTGCAGAGGCAATATGAGAACGGATCAACTTTCCCGCACCGTCACTGTCGGTCAAAACAATGATGGGCGTTTTCGCGGCAAGCGTGCGGAAGAGACGTGTCTTTTCGCGTTGATTAAAGACACCAAAGCCGTCTGTGGTCAGGATCTGCGCCTCCACCACGTTCTCCAAACGAAGTTTATCGTAAGCCCCCTCCACGATCACGGGATAGGGGATCTTCAAACGCTCACGCACCGTCATACACCAAGTCCCCAAAGCAAAAGCACCAGAGCACCAAGCGCGATACGGTATACGCCAAAGGGGGCAAAGCTATGCTTCTTGACAAAATCCATCAGAAAACGGATTGCCGCCAAAGAAACCGCAAAGGAAACCAAAAATCCGATGCCCAGAACCATCCATGCATCAACGGGTACTGCCACACCGCTCTCTACTACCCAAGAACCAAAGCCGAGCAATTTTATGCCGCTGGCTCCAACCATCGCGGGGATCGCCATAAAGAAGGAAAACTCGGCACCGACGGTTCTTGAAAGTCCGAGCAACATCGCACCGAGAATCGTCGATCCCGAACGCGAGGTACCCGGAATGATAGCAAGCATCTGAAAGGCACCGATGAGAAAGGCGGTACGGTAGGATATCTGATCCACACTCTCGACGCGGGGAAGCTTTCCGCGATGCCAACGCTCGATCAAAATAAAGGCAATGCCGTAAATGATGAGAGCGGCGGCAACCACAACGGCGTTATAGAGCCATCCGTCAATGTCCTTTCCGCTCAACTTTTCGAGGATCTTGTCGCCTACAATACCAAACAAAGCCGCCGGGACACTGGCAACAAGCACCTTGAACCAAAGTTGCCAGGTGGCGCTCTTTTGCTCACGGCTCTTCTTTTTGGAAAAGGGCCAGAGTTTCTCAAAAAACAGAATCACAACCGCCAGAATCGCACCAAGTTGGATCACCACGCCAAACATTTCTCCGAATTCGGCAAGAAACGTCTTGTCGGAAGTAAACGCAAACGGCAACCAATTTTCCACAAGAATGAGATGTCCCGTGGAACTGACGGGAAGCCACTCGGTGATCCCTTCGACGATTCCGTAAAAAATCGCCTTCAACCACTCCAATATCATCATGATCGTTTCTCCTTGTCTGTCACTCCGAAAAGCTTATTCGCAGGACTTGAGGCGATCCTTACCGCGCTTTTCAAGCCCCTTGCCCGAAGCCGCGCGCATAATGTCGCCCTCCTTCACTTCAAAGGGAACGCGGCACCAATAGATCATAGAAGGATGCGGTGTTGCCTCGATTCGCTCACCCGTAGGTGCATAAATCTCCTGCACCTCAAAGCCGCGACCGATGCGACCTGGGGAGATCATCTCGGCGCCCTCACCCGAGGAAACCTTGTTGCGTTGGATAAAACGGTAGACCTTACCGTCGGCATTTTCCATCTCAACGCCCGCCCCCATCAACACCTCGGCTTCCTCATCAACGTATTCGGTTGCCGTAGAGAAATATGCCTTCTCGCGCAAATAGCCGCACTCACTGACAAGTTGTGGATTTTGCATGGGATCGTCAAAATAGAAGCCCGTGCCGTATTCGCGGTGCGAAACGCTCTCCAATTCGGAAAGCCATGCGGAATCAAAGGTATAGCCTGCCCCATCGCGCTCGTAGGCATCGATCGCCATGCGGTAGGAATTGGTGACCACCGCCGTATAGTAAGCGCTCTTCATGCGTCCCTCAAGCTTAAAGGACGCGATGCCGCTTTGCATCAGTTCGGGAATATGCTCGATCATGCACATATCCTTGGAGGACATGATAAAGGTACCAACCCCCTCCTGTTGCTCAATCGGAAACGGCATATCGGGACGCTTCTCCTCTACCAACGCGTAATTCCAACGGCAGGGTTGCGAGCAGGTGCCGCGATTACCGTCACGACCGTTGAAAGCGTTTGCAAGCAGACAACGTCCACTGTAGGAAACACACATAGAGCCGTGGACAAACGCCTCAAGCTCGATCTCCTCCGGGAGTTCTCGGCGAATGGCGCGGATCTCCTCCATCGTCAGTTCACGCGCAAGAACAAGGCGCTTGGCACCAAGTGCCGCCCACGCCTTTGCCGAGGCAGGACTGACGATGCTGGTCTGTGTGGAAATATGGATCTCCATATCGGGAATGATCTCGCGAATCGTCGTAAAGACACCGAGATCGGCAACGATCATTGCGTCAATACCCGCGTCCTTGATATCGTTCAAATACCGACGCAACGCGGGATACTCACTCACGTGCGGCATGGTATTGACGGTCAGATAAAGCTTCTTCCCTTTGGAATGTACGTAGCGTACCGCCTCGTAAAGCTCCTCCACTGTAAAGTTGTCGGCAGAGGCACGCATGCCAAACATCTGTCCCGCACAATAAACGGCATCGGCTCCGTACAGGATCGCCGCCTTTAGCTTTTCAAAATTCCCCGCAGGGGATAACAATTCAGGCATAATAACCTCTCAATATCTAAAATCTCAAGACGCGTCCGCGCAAATTGCGCGGCGCGTCAAAGCACGAAAAAAGGGGTTTGGGGAAAACCCTGAAAAGGCTTTCCCCATTTATACCGCTTATTTCTCGGTTTCTTCTCTCTCGGTTACGGCAATGCCAAGCACTGCAAGGTCTGCATCCGATACGGGAGTCGGACACTGCGACATCAACTCGCTTGCATTCTGCACCTTCGGGAACGCGACCACGTCACGCAGAGAATCGGCACCCGACATGACCATTGCAAGACGGTCAAGTCCCATACCCGATCCACCGTGCGGCGGTGCGCCGTACTTATATGCTTCCACAAGGAAGCCGAATTTTCTCTCGATATCCTCGTTGGAAAGTCCGAGCGCGCGGAACATACGCTCCTGCAGCTGCCAGTCGGTAATACGGATCGATCCCGACAAAAGCTCGGTGCCGTTGAGCACCATGTCGTAGCACTGTGCGCGAACCGAACCGGGATCGCTCTCCAGATACTCGAGGCACTCCTGCAGAGGCATGGTGAAGGGATGGTGCATTGCATCCCAATGCTCGGTCTCCTCGTTCCACTCAAAGAACGGGAACTCAACAACCCACAGGAAGTTGAACTTGGTGGTGTCGATCAGCTCCAGCTTCTTGCCAAGCAGCGAGCGCAATGCGCCAAGTGTAGGCAGAACCACCTTGTTCTTATCGGCAACGATCAACATCACGTCACCCTTTTCCATTCCGCCTGCCGCAAGAATGGCATCAAGCTCCTCGGGAGTGAGGAATTTTGCGAAGGAGCAGTTGGGAGCATCGTCTACCCAACGGATATAAGCAAGTCCCTTGGCACCGATTCCCTTTGCGTGCTCGGTCAACTTGTCGATCTCTTTTCTGGTAAGCGTTGCGGCGGCGTTCTTTGCAATGATGCAACGCACCGATCCCCCCTCTGCAATGGCAGAGGTAAACACACCAAAGCCGCAATTCTTTACGGTTTCGCTCAAATCCTGGATCTCCATGCCGAAGCGGGTATCGGGCTTGTCCGATCCGTAACGGTTCATGGCATCGGCAAAGGTCATACGCGGCAGAGGCAACTCAATTTCAACGTCAAGGACCTCCTTGAACACGCGCTGAATGAAGCCCTCGTTCATCGCCATGATATCCTCCTCGGTAACGAAGGACATCTCAAGGTCGATCTGCGTAAACTCAGGTTGACGGTCGGCACGCAGGTCCTCGTCGCGGAAGCAACGAGCCAACTGAATATAGCGATCATAGCCGCTGAGCATCAACAACTGCTTATAAAGCTGGGGCGAC
>JAZRGI010000278.1:0-3339 GCA_045644105.1 Eubacteriales bacterium
ATGTGCATTCTCGTCGATAAGGAAGAAACCGGAAGTGACGGCGTAACCGGTATGCAGAGCAGTCTGATCACCGATATCATCGCCGAGATCGCAACCGCTATGGGCGGCAACGTATCGGCAGTCCGCGCGAACTCCAAGTGCCTTTCCAGTGACGTAACCGCGACCTACGATCCCAACTTCGCCGATGTTTACGAGCATCGCAACTCCTCCCTGATCGGTTGCGGCGTCAGCGTATGCAAGTTTACCGGCGCACGCGGAAAGAGCGGAACCTCCGATGCTTCGGCAGAGTTGGTCGCATGGGTACGCAGATGCTTCAACGAGGCAGGCGTCGTATGGCAGACCTGCGAGCTTGGCAAGGTTGACGTCGGCGGCGGCGGAACCGTTGCCAAATACATGGCAAATCACAACATCGACACCATCGACGTCGGTGTCGGCGTTCTTTCCATGCATGCGCCCTATGAGGTCATCTCGAAAGTAGACCTGTACGAGGCATACCGCGCGTTCTACGCATTCTATCGTTTCGATTAATCGTTTTTAACACACTACCCAAGAGGGACTTGTTCCCTCTTGGGAATCTCAAATTTACCGAAAGGATCACTTCAAAATGCTTTCGAAGCTGTGCGACGCCGAACAAAAATATCAACACCTGGAAGCCATGCTTTCCGATCCCGCAGTCGCATCGGATCCGAACCGTTTTGTTGCGGTCATGAAGGAATTCCGTGAGCTGACTCCCATCATTGAAAAATACCGCGAATATCAATCGGCAGAGGCAAGACACAACGATGCGCTTGAGCTTCTTTCCTGCGAAACCGATGCCGAAATGCGGCAACTCGCCACGGAAGAACTCAAACAAACACGCGAACTGCTTGACGTGCTCAAGCAGGAGCTTACGCTTTTGTTGTTGCCACGCGATCCCAATGATGAAAAGAACGTCATTGTCGAAATCCGCGCAGGTGCCGGCGGAGAGGAAGCTGCGTTGTTTGCGGCAGTGCTTTACCGAATGTACAGTATGTACGCCGCAAGTGTCGGTTACCGTTGCTCGCTTGTCAATCAAAATCCAACCGAGCTTGGCGGTTACCGAGAGGTCGTCTTTATGATTGAGGGCGACGGTGCCTATTCGCGCTTCAAATTTGAAAGCGGCGTTCACCGTGTCCAACGCGTGCCCGAAACCGAGTCACAGGGGCGAATCCAAACCTCTACGGCAACGGTTGCCGTGCTTCCCGAGGTTGAGGAGGTTTCGATAGACATCAACCCCGCCGACCTTGTTTTTGAATCCTGCAAATCGAGCGGCGCCGGAGGTCAGCACATCAATAAGACCGAATCTGCAGTCCGCCTGACACACAAGCCGACCGGTATCGTGGTAGAGTGTCAGGAAGAGCGTAGCCAGTTCAAAAATAAGGACAAGGCGCTCAAAATGTTGCGTGCTATTCTCTATGATCGCGCAAGTCGTGAACAAAGTGATGCCATTGCCTCCGACCGACGTCAACAGGTTGGCACGGGAGATCGCAGCGAACGCATCCGAACCTACAATTACCGCGAAAACCGTGTTTCCGATCATCGCATCGGACTGACGATTTATTCGCTTGACAGTTTCCTGAACGGTGACATTGACGGCATGATCGATGCGCTTGCCACCGCACACACCGCAGAAAAGCTAAAGCAACAATCATAATCCATCAAAGGAGGGACGTTGAATGCAAACCGAATATATCCGAATCACCGACCTGTCGTTGCAGGAAAACGACCTCCAACGCGCGGCAACAATTCTTCAAAACGGAGGACTGGTCGTTTTTCCCACCGAAACCGTTTACGGGCTTGGTGGAAACGGTCTTGATGCCGACGCGGCAAGAAAGATCTACGCCGCAAAGGGACGTCCGTCCGACAATCCGCTCATCATTCACGTCGCCTCCCCGGAGGATGCCGACCGATATGCGATCGTCAACGAGGCATACCGCTGCCTGGCAAAAGCTTTTATGCCGGGACCTCTGACCGTGATCTTACCCAAACGCGATAACGTTCCGGATTCGGTCACCGGAGGGCTTGACACGGTTGCCGTACGTTGTCCCGCACACCCTGTCGCGCACAAGCTAATTTCGCTTGCGGGGATTCCCATCGCCGCGCCCTCGGCAAATCTTTCGGGAAAGCCGTCACCTACCTCTGCCGTGCACGTCACAGAGGATATGAACGGACGTGTCGACATGATCATTGACGGAGGAGAAAGCGAGATCGGTCTGGAATCCACCATCGTAAAAGTGGATGGCGACACTCTGACACTTTTGCGCCCCGGTGGAATCACCTACGACGCGCTCTGCATGGTATTGCCAAACGTAACCGTTGCACCGTCGGTGACACATCAACTTGCCGCCAATGAGCGCCCCCTTTCCCCCGGTATGAAATACCGACATTACGCGCCAAATGCGCCCTTGATCCTTTTGAGCGGCGAAGACCAAAACGTTCTGCGCTTTTTGCAACAGGAACAGAAACAATCCAATTGTGCCATCCTTTGTTATGAAGAAGAGGCATCGGCACTCTTACCGCAAAAACTCCTTCCTGTCGGCAAAAGGGACGATCTCCCTGCACAGGCAAAGCGCCTCTTTTCGGCATTGCGCGAGGCAGACGCCACAGGTGCCGACGTGATCTACGCGCACCTGCCCCCCTTGGACGGGCTCGGGCTTGCGCTCTACAACCGTATGATCCGCGCCGCGGCACATACCGTCAAACACGTTGAATAATCCCCCTTATTTTTGGGTTTTCACATACTTTACGCGTTCTCAATAATCAGAAAGGACGACCATCCAAAGCATGGCAAAAAAACAAAAGAAAGAAAAGCAAGAAATCGTTTACGCCCCCATCGTTTATCAGCCGATTACCGAAACCATTGAAAAAAACTATATGCCCTACGTCATGAGCGTCATCGTTTCGCGTGCGATCCCCGAGATCGACGGACTCAAGCCGGCGCACCGTAAGCTCCTTTACACCATGTACCAAATGGGCTTGTTGAAAAACGGACGTACCAAAAGCGCGAACATCGTCGGTCAGACCATGCGACTCAACCCACACGGAGATGCTTCGATCTACGAAACGTTGGTCCGTCTGACGCGCGGAAATGCAACGCTTCTGCACCCGTTGATCGATTCGAAGGGTTCGTTCGGTAAGCAATATTCATCGGAAATGAAGTATGCCGCCGCTCGTTATACCGAGTGTAAGCTCGACGCCATTTGTGCCGAACTGTTCGAGGGCATCGATAAAAATGCGGTAGACATGGTGGACAACTATGACGCAACGCTCAAGGAACCGGTGTTGCTTCCCACCACGTTTCCCACCATTCTCGTTATGCGC
>JAZRGI010000279.1:0-4252 GCA_045644105.1 Eubacteriales bacterium
GCCGCCGAACATTGCGCGGTTGTTTTCGGGTGCGTTATCAAACACCTCAAATACGGTGCCGGTATAGTAATCTAGACCGCGAATGATACCGAAATCAAAGACGCAGTAGGGGGCAAGACCGTTCTTTTCGAGCGCGTCAAAGAGCAGACGAAGCTCGTTGGAGCCTACCGAGTCGGGGCAAAGCGCGGTTGCTTCGGCAACGCTCATGTGGTAGAGCGCATCGATCTTTGCGATCTGCTCGTCCGAAAGTCCAAGCTCGCGAAGATCCTTCTCGTAGGCTTCGCGCGTGACCTTGTTCTTACGGTCGATGACCTTCGATACTTTACGGCTTCCCTCAACGTCGGTTCCGGCAATTGCGGCGATGACGTCGTTGAAGAAGCGACGGTTGTTGATGCGGACGGTAAACATACTCTCGTCCGCGCCGTAGGCTTTCAAAATACGAATGGCACTGGTGATGATCTCCAGGTCCGCCTCGTAGGTGTCGCAACCGAAAATATCAACGTTGAGCTGCCAAAATTCGCGCAAGCGACCTCTTTGCGTTGCCTCGTAGCGATACATATTGGGAATCGAGAACCATCTTAAAGGGAAGGTCAATTCTCCCATCTTGCCTGCTACCATACGGGCAACGGTGGGAGTCATTTCGGGACGGATCGCCAGGTGACGGTCGCCTCTGTCCATAAAGTTGTAGGTCTGCTTGTTGGCGATCTCCTCACCGCTTTTTGCGGCGTACAGATCGAGTGACTCCAACATCGGACCGTTATATTCGTCAAATGCCGACGTTTCCAAAACGTTACGGATTACGCCGAAAAACCAATTGCGCAGGCGCATATCCTGCGGATAAAAATCTCTTGTTCCCTTGTAGGGTTGTGTAGAAAGCTTTTCACTCATGAGCGGGTACCTCTTTGAATATTGTTATACCTTACTATTATAGCAGAAACTTTTTTAAATTTCAATAGTCTTGACGCTTTTATATCCCCTTTTTACAATTTTTTGGGGCAGAAAAGCAGAAAAACAGATCTGCTTCGCACATGAAGCAGACCTGTTGTGCTTTTTTAGTTTTTGAACAGATCGGTGGGGATCGCTTCCCGACGTGCCACCACGTGCCCACTGCGTTCAGCCGCCTTGTACAGCGAAACGGCGGGCGCATCGCCCTCCAGGTAGGAAACCAACCACGCCGCTCCAAAACTGTCCCCCGCGCCGACGGTGGAGATGACGGCCCCCGCATCGTAGGCAGGCTCAAACAGAATGGCGTTTTCACGGCGCAGATATGCGTATGCGCCGTTTTTACCGTCGGTCAGAAGGACGGTGTGAAGGTTTTGATAGGTAGCTATGATGGCACGTAAGATGTCTTCCGGAGCATCGGAGGTGGCATCGTAAAGTCCGAGTTGACGCAACGTCGGCTCCTCCTCGCGGCTTAATTTGAGGATTGTTGCGTTTTCCATACACAGTCGTGTACTTTCAACGTCATAGCAGTTGGGACGGAGATTGACGTCGCAAAAAATCTCTTCAAACCGACCGACGCGCAAAAGCTCGCGTATCGTTTCTCGGGCTTGCGGCGTGCGTTGGATCAGCGTACCAAAGGCGCAGGCATCAACACCCGATCCGATAAAATCGCACAGGGCGGAGGAGAGGGAAATGCGATCATAAGCAACGTCGGGTTCAATGCAATAGTGTGGGATTCCATGTTCGCTCAACGTAACCGTGCATTGCCCCGTGGGAGCATCAACTCTGTCAACAAAGCGCGTGTCAACTCCGACACACTCCAAAAACGAAAGTGCCTGATCCCCCAATTCATCGTTTCCAACTGCCGATAGCAGTAGACTTTTGGCTCCGCATATGGCACAGTGTGAGGCAAAATTAAGGGGAGCGCCGCCAATTTCGCGGCTCGTGGGATAGACGTCCCATATAATTTCTCCAACGGACAGAATGTTTTTTTTCATAGCCTTATCCTTTTTTATTCCAAATCGATTTCAATCCAAACAACGAGAGTGTGGCGTTTTTGAGCGGCTTATGGGAATTGAGTGTCGCATTCATCAGGTTGTAGTCCGAGAATGTCGATGCGGCAAAGCTAAATCGTCCGCCGTCGGCAAAGATCTCCACCGAGGTCGTATCCACGATGATCCGCAGGCTTACTCTTTTGCGATCAAGTGAGAGCGTGCAGGCGTTTTTGCCAACCGAAACTTGATTTTTATGCATATCAATGGCGATGGCTTGACCGAACAACGAGAGCGTGAGGCTGTTTTCTTCGTCATAATCGGCGGTCAAGGAAATGTCATAAGCCTTTTGGGTCAGCGGTATTGTCAGTGAGTTGTCGTCGGAAAGGGGGGAGGTAGGCGACTCGTCGGTTACGGCAAGTGCTTGCAGGGCGTCAATGGGTGTTTTCGTCAGCCACAGACGGTCATAGGCGTTTTCCAGCTCCAAGCGGCAGGGAATGCCCATGGCTTGCGAGAAGCGGGATTCCACCGCCTGCGTGCGGAGCCAATCGATTACGATCACCTTGTCCGCGTTGTGAAAGCATTGCCCTGCATACCAGCGGCTCTCAGTGCTTGCGCGATAGGCGTCCTGCTCGGGAACAAATTGCCCGTCAACAAAGTTTCCCACCGTATAGATGCCGGTGGCGCCAAAGATGACCCAACGGTGCCCGGTGCTGTTTTTGATGGGGACGCGTACAAGATTGGGACATTCGCCATCGTTACGGATGGTCAATCTTTGGAAGAGCGTCCACCGATAGAGATCGTTGGAGGAAAACAGCGCAAATTCGCCCTTTTCCAAATACAGGATCATGACGTGAGAGGAGATTTCCGCCACGTATACCACCTTGGGATCACGGTTGCAGGCGATGATATGCTCTAAGATGCAATCGGGGTGCTTGATCAGCGTGTTGCCGTTGTCAAGCGAGTAGGCAAGGCGTTGCGTATAGGGTTGTCCCTGAGAAAGTCGATTTTCGCCGCCTGCTGCCGTGTAATAAAACAGGATTGGCGGATCTTCTTTGCTTCCCAGTCCCGATAGGTTCTCGTGGTCTACGTATGCGCACCCCGAATATTCGGTTCCGTAAGCATCGGGGAAAAGCTTGACGTCCTGTTCTTCCCAATGGATCAGATCCGCGCTTATGGCGTGTCCCCAATGCATATTGCCCCAATGAATATCGCAGGGATTGTACTGATAAAACATATGATAGACGCCGTTGTGGAAGCAAAGACCGTTGGGGTCATTGTTCCAGCCGTTCTTCACGGTAAAATGCACCAACGGGCGCATGGGCTCCTCGTAGAGTCCCTGCAGCTCCATTTCATCTGCTTCTCCGATGCAAAGCGGCATTTGCGGCTCAACCGTCAGCGTTAGCTCCTGTCCGTAAAAGCGGCTAACGTCAACGTAAGACGTAAAGGTGGGAGCGAGGTTGTCCAGATGGACGTCAAGATCATACACAAGCTCTCCGTTGCAATAAAAGCAGAGCTTCTTTTTGCTCCTTGCCTTGTTGACGGGAAGCGTCAGATATTTCTTTTGCACCTTGATCTCCATAAATCTACCTGCTTTTCTCAAATTTTGGGGTTGCAAAGCGGTTACGTTTGTGTTATCATTATATCATGTCGGACAGGATTTGTCTATAGAAAAAATCGAAAGAAAAAGGAAAATACACGATATGATCTCCTTTCGCTTTGATAGCGCGGAATATTCAAGAGAGCCGGAGCTGACGTCGGTGTCGCTTTTTCAATGTCAATATTACTGTACCAAGCTTCCGTGGGAGGGGCGTTGGCTGTTTTCAACACACCCCGTTTTGTTTTACGTTGCGGAGGGCAGGATGACGCTAACGGGGGAGGATGGCAAATACACGATTGGCGGGGGTTGCTTCTTTTTGCTGGATGCCAACCGTCGGTATCGCATGAGCTGTGACAAGGCGCTTTCTGCATACAGAATTGCTTTTTCCTGCACGTCAAGGCGCTTTTTGGAAACGCTTGCGGTGCGGCGTTCTTTTCCCGGCTCCTTGACGATGTCGCATCGTATTTTGCGGCTGCATCATGATTTTCAAAGCGGAAGAATGATCGAACGATGCGAGGTGGTCTTGTTGGAGATCCTGATGGAGCTTTCACAGCCGGATGCCGATGTTGGTGAATCGGGGCAGCTCTATCAACGCTTTTGCCGCTATTGTGATGCACATCTTTGCGACGGCTTGGATGCCGAAACCGTCAGCGCGGCGCTTGGCTGTCACAAGGATCACCTCAATCGCGTTATCAAGCGCTTTTGCGGAAGGACCTTT
>JAZRGI010000280.1:0-5207 GCA_045644105.1 Eubacteriales bacterium
GGCTCCGACTATATCCGCACGGCAAGAGCAAAGGGTCTGAAGGAGCGCGTCGTTATCTACAAGCACGCGTTCCGTAACACCATGATCCCCCTTGTAACGAGCCTGGCGGGTCTTCTTCCGTCGCTCTTCTCGGGTGCGATCATCACCGAGCAGGTCTTCGACCTTCCCGGTATCGGTAACATCGCGTTCAAGGCAATGATGCAGGCGGATATCCCCTTCATTATGGGTTACAACATGTTCCTGGCGATGTTGAGCGTACTCGGCGTTCTCTTTGCAGACTTGATGTACGCCGTAGTTGACCCAAGAGTCAAGTTGACGTAAAGGAGGAATGACGATGGAAGAACGTAATGAACTTCAAAACGAGCTTGCCGAAACGCAAGCACTTCCCACGGATTCGACCAACGCCGATGAAAGCGTTGTGATCGATCTTGAGGACGCCATTGCCCCCGATGCATCAGAGGAACTTACCCCCGCAGAAGACGTCGCTCCCGCCCAGGAGGACGAGCCGCATGAGAAAAACGTGCGCCTGATGTCCCCCACCCGTATGGTGTTGCGCCGCTTCTTCCGCTCCAAATTGAGCATCGTCGGTCTGGTCATCATCGTTGGTCTGTTCCTGTTTTGTTGGGTAGGCCCCATCGTTTACGACGTTTGGGGAGAAACGACGCAGGACAAGAACGGTAAGATCGAATACACCTACGACGAAATCACCTACACCGAAAACGGCGAAACCTACACGTTTTATCAGGTTGTAGAAACCAAAAAGACCATCAATTCTCTCGCTCGCCCCGATTCCGAGCACATACTCGGAACCGATAAGGACGGCCGTGACGTCTTTACCCGCTTGATGTACGGCGGACGCATCTCCCTTGCCGTTAGCTTTATCGCCGTTTTCGCGATCACCTTCTTCGGTATCATCTTCGGCGGTATTTCCGGCTACTTCGGCGGAAAGATCGACAACGCCATTATGAGAATCTGCGACGTGCTGATGTGCTTGCCCGGCTTCCCGATCCTTTTGATCATCGGTACCCTGCTTGACTCGGCAAACGTCCCCTCAAATACCCGTATCTACTTCCTAATGGCGTTTTTGACGCTATTCTCCTGGCCCGGAACCGCACGTCTGGTCAGAGGTCAGATTCTTTATCTGCGTGAGCAGGAGTACATGGTTGCCGCAGAGGCAATGGGCTACTCCACCAAGCGTAAGATCTTCAAGCATCTGGTTCCCAACGTCATGCCCCAGTTGATCGTTTCCATGACACTTAGCCTGGGTAGTATGATTCTTTACGAGGCATCGCTCTCCTACCTGAACATGGGTGTCAGAGCTCCCTACGCAGCATGGGGTACGATGATCAACATCGTTGCCGAGGACCAGAACATTCTGCAAAACTTCTTTAACGTATGGGGCCCTCCCGGTATCTGCATCATTCTCGCCGTACTTGGATTTAACTTCATCGGTGACGGTCTGCGCGATGCCCTTGACCCCAAGATGAGGAGGTGAGTGCAATGGCAATCCAGAAAAAGAAAGACAAACACTACCTTTCCGGCAAAGAGGTGCGCGCAATTGCCAAGGAAAACGCAAGAGTTATGTTTGCCCTTGAAAAGCGCAAGCACCGCAAAGCCGATGAAAGCGAATTTCTCTCCAAGATGAGAGATGAGAAAAACATTCTCGAAATCGAAAACCTGCACACCTACTTCTTTACCGACCAAGGCGTTGTCAAGGCGGTAAACGGCGTTTCCTTTAACGTTCCCCAGAACGCCACCGTAGGCGTCGTTGGTGAGTCGGGTTGCGGTAAGTCGGTTACCAGTATGTCGATTATGCAGCTCTTGCAGGGACCTCAAGGACAGATCTACTCCGGAAGCATCCGCTTTAAGGCGTGCGACTATCGTCGCGATGCCAAGGGCCGTCCGATTGCAACCGGCACAGAAAACGGCAAGCCCGTTTACGCGACCGAGGAAAAGGTTTACGACATCGCCAACATGCCGATCAATGAGATCCACCGTATTCGCGGCAGACAGATCTCGATGATCTTCCAAGAACCGATGACATCGCTCAACCCCGTCTTTACCATCGGTAATCAGTTGGATGAGGTCACCTTTATCCACACTCCCGGAGCTACCAAGGAAGACGCGAAAAAGCGTTCTATGGAAATGCTCAATCTTGTTGGTATCGCCGCTCCCGAGCGCGTTTACAACGCCTTCCCGCACGAGCTGTCGGGCGGTATGCGTCAGAGAGTCATGATCTCTATGGCACTTGCCTGCAACCCCCGTCTGATCATCGCGGACGAGCCTACCACGGCACTTGACGTAACCATTCAGGCACAGATCCTTGACCTGTTGCGTGATCTGAAGCAAAAGATGGACGGTTCCATCCTTTTGATCACCCACGACCTCGGTATCATTGCCGAAATGGCAGACTACGTTGTGGTTATGTATGCGGGACGCATCATTGAGCAGGGTACCGTTTCCGAGATCTTCCACAATCCGATGCACCCCTACACCATCGGCTTGCAAAAATCCAAGCCTACGATGGATTCCGACAGTGACACACTGTTCAACATCCCCGGTAACGTTCCCAACCCCGTTAATATGCCTACGCACTGCTATTTTAAAGAAAGATGCTCGAAATGTATTGCGAAATGCTCGGGTGACTACCCCGGCATGATTAAGGTTAGCCCAACGCACTACGTTGCCTGCCATCTGTATGAGGAGGAAAAGCCATGGCTGAAAAGAAGCTGAACAATCAAGCACCAGACTATAGCTCCTCCACAGAGTGGCTGTATAACGACGAAGAGATCGCACAACGCGACCGCGAGAAAAAAGCGGCACAGATTGAGCAGGATAAGGAAAAGCCCTTTGATCCCGAAGCACTTTTGGAGGTCAGACACCTGCGCAAGTGCTTCCCCATCAAAAAGTCCCTCACCGGTAAGGTTCAACAAGAACTGATCGCGGTAGACGACGTTTCCTTTAAGCTCAAGCCCGGCGAAACCCTCGGTATCGTTGGAGAATCGGGTTGCGGAAAAACCACGATGGGAAGAACCGTTCTCAAGCTCTATCAGCCCAACGGCGGTCAGATCATCTTTGACGGTCAGGACATTACCAACTACGGCACCAAAGAGATGCGCGACATCCGCACCAAGATGCAGATCATCTTCCAGGCCCCCTACTCCTCCCTGCCTCCCAGAAGCACGGTTGGAGACATCCTCTCCGAGCCGGTACGTGTACACAACATCGTGCCGCCCTCCGAGGTAAAGGATTATGTCATGAACCTGATGGAACAGTGCGGTCTGCGTGATTACTACTATGAACGCTATCCGCATGAATTCTCCGGCGGTCAACGCCAGAGAATCTGTATCGCGCGTGCACTCGCAGTCAAGCCCCAATTGGTTATCTGCGACGAGCCGGTTTCGGCACTCGACGTATCGATTCAGGCACAGATCATCAATCTGCTCAAAAACCTGCAGAAGTCGATGAATCTGACCTATCTGTTCATTTCGCACGACCTCTCGGTTGTCAAGTTCATCTCGGATAAGATCGGCGTCATGTATTTGGGCGCAATGATGGAGTTTGGTAACAAGAAGGATATTTTCGCAAATCCCTTGCATCCTTACACCAACGCGCTCTTCTCGGCGATCCCCAATCCCAATCCCGACGTTAAGATGAACCGCATCGTGCTCAGTGGCGATATCCCCTCTCCGGCAAATCCGCCTAAGGGTTGTCGCTTCCACACACGTTGCCCCTACGCCACCGAGAAGTGCAGACACATCACTCCCGAATACCGTGAATACGAGCCCGATCACTTTGTGGCTTGCCATCACGTTTGGGCAATGCAAAAAGCAAAATGAGCAAAAAAAATTGCGACAAGAAAAAGAAAGAGAAGATCGTTTATATCGATGACGGCTCGACCATCTTCGATATGTCAGGATTGGACCAAACCAAGCGCTTTTCCGTCAATCGGCAAAAGCCGGTTTCACGTCCGATCAGACAACCTTCTCGCTTTAAGGCGATCCTGCAAACCTATTTTGACAGTGTTCGGATGCTTCTGCTTCCGATGCTGGTATTTGTTGGCGCCATTTGCCTGCTCTTTCTGATTCTTTGGTTCTTGTTTTAACCAACGGCGAATACGCCAAGAGCCGGGCCTTGTCATAAGGTCCGGCTCTTTTCTATTCAAAAAAACAAACCGGAGCAGTATTCCCGTACCGCTCCGGTTATTGTTATTCGTGTGACGATTCGCGCTTTTCGTTCTGACGCATTACAAGATAGCAACATAGGAAATGCACCGCTGCCGTCACGATCCACGACAACGGATAGGAGAGATACAATACGGTCAGAGATGGATATGCCGCAAAGATCGTATAGATCCAGACAATGCGGAAAACACATGATCCTACCAAAGAAACAATCATGGGAGCGATCGATTTTCCAAGCCCGCGCATCGCACCGCTTCCAACCTCCATCAATCCGCAAAGGAAGTAGGTCAATCCCAAAATGCCGAGTCGAACCATTCCCGCCGCAATGACCTCCGGGTTGTGCGGCGCATAAATGCCCAAAAGGCTCTCTCCAAAGAGATACATAAAGCCACCCACGCTCAAGCCAACCACCGCAACCACAACGGTGCAATAGATAAGACTTTTGCGAACACGATCATTCTTGCGTGCGCCAACATTCTGACCGACAAAGGTCAGTGCCGCGTGATGCAGGGAGTTTTGCGTTGCGTAAATATAAGCACCCAGATTGGATGCCGCCGTATTGCCGGCTACAATCACCTTGCCAAAGGAGTTGATGGAAGACTGGATCAACACGTTGGAAATTGAGAAGAAAGAGGCTTGAATACCCGCCGGAAAGCCGATGTAAAAGATCTTCCGCAGCTTCTGATAGTCCACGCGCAGTCGGCTCCACTCCAAATGACACGGTCCGTCGGTATGAAGCATAAAGCGAAGGATCAATGCGCAGGAAACCCACTGCGATGCCGCCGTTGCAATACCGACACCGAGCGCACCCATGTGGAAGACCAAAACCATGATCAGATTCAATCCTACGTTGACCACGCCTGCCGCCGAAAGGAAGTACAGCGGCCGTTTGGTGTCGCCGCCTGAACGGAGAATGGCGGCCATATAGTTGTAGACCAGACAGCCGGGCATGCCGCAGAAGTAGGCACGCATGTAGGGGACAGCCTCGGCCAGCACGTCGTCGGGGGTATCCATGAGGCGGAG
>JAZRGI010000281.1:0-14578 GCA_045644105.1 Eubacteriales bacterium
AAATGGGATACGTAATACTCATAATCGGTTCAATCGTTTTCTTGATCGATTTATATTTGCCGTTGGTTTCTCTGAACTTTCAAAAAAAGCGAACTAAAAGTGTGAGAGGATATTTAACCACTACCAAATCAAGCAAAGACGTTTATAAGCGCGGAAACCACTTTTATAAACACTATGTGACGTTTGTATATAACTATCGGGTGAATGGAAAGTTATATCAAGCTTCTGGTGGTGTCCCCTGCAAAAAAGGTAATCTCCCCTCTGTCGTAGAGATTATCTATCAAAAAAGGAACCCTAAATTAGCATACGTCAATCAATTGTCCAGACCAATCCACCCGTTTTTATGCCTCTTGTTGTGTCCGATTTGGGTGACGATGATCGTATGCGCCATCCATTTGATATAGGTGTTGTCGCAATTTGTTGCTACGCATTTATAAAAACAAAAAACCAAGGTCGTTCGATTTGACCTTGGTTTTTTGTTTACACGTAACGGTTACAACCTGTCATGCAAAAAAGCAACCCTTTTACAATCATCAATTTTGCTCACGCCATGCTTTCGGGAAGCTTCTTGCCGCCGAGCAGATGGAAATGCAGATGCTTGACCGACTGACAACCGTCCTCACCGCAATTGGTGATCACGCGGTATCCGTTGGTCAATCCCTCTGCCGCCGCGATCTTGGGAATCACCTCAAAGATACGCGCAACGGCGGCGCTATTCTCCTCGTTGACACCGTCCGCCGACGGAACGTGAATTTTAGGTACGATCAAAACATGTACCGGTGCCATCGGGTTGATATCGCGAAACGCATACACCGTTTCGTCCTCGTAAACACGCGACGAGGGAATCTCTCCGGCAATAATTTTACAAAAAATGCAGTCAGACATAGTGAAAATCCTTTCCGTTTCTTGAGTTTCTTGAGTTTTTTGAGAAAGCTATTGACAAACCCCCGAAAAAAGGGTATAGTATTGTTAGCCTTATTATAGCACGACCTCGGTGCTTTGTCAAGAAAAAGAGAGAAAGGAGAGGCAAAATGGAACTGACCTGTCACATGGATCTATGGGAATATCTCCTATCCACACCCAAAACCGTCGTCATGTACGGTATGGGAAACGGTGCCGATAAGATCCTTGCCGTCTGTGCCCAAAAGGGGGTTGAGGTGAAAGACTTTTTCGCCAGTGACGGTTTTGTCCGCGGGCATAGCTTTCACGGCAAGCCGGTGCTTTCGTGGAGTGAGATCAAAGAAAAATACGGTGCCGAAAATCTGATCGTTCTGCTCTCCTTTGGCACGTCGCGTCCCGAAGTATTGGAAAACATCTACCGCATTGCCGGTGAAGCCGAGCTTTATGCGCCCGACGTTCCCGCCTTTGGAAACGGCGTGTTTGACCGCGCCTTTTTTGAAGAACACCGCAGGGAGATCGAAGAGGCGTATGCACTCCTTTCAGACGATCTCTCTCGCACCGTCTTTGAAAACGTGCTTCGATTCAAGCTCACCGGAAAGCCTCAATATCTGCGTTGTGCGGAAAATGCTCCCGACGATGTAATGCGCAATCTGATTCACCCCGAGTGCTTAACCGCCTATGCCGATCTCGGTGCATACAATGGCGACACGGTGCGCGAGCTTCTCTCCCATGCCTCTCCCGCACTTCAAACGGTTTGGGCAATGGAGCCCGACGCACGCAATTTCAAAAAGCTGCAAACCTATGCCGAAACCGAAACACGGGCAAACGTTATCGCGGTACAGGCAGGTGCTTGGTCGGTCGAGGATACGCTCTTTTTTGATGCCAGCGGAAATCGAAACGCCTCATTTGGCACCAACCGCTCCGACACGCTTGACCGCCCCGTAAAATTAACGTCAATTTCCGCCTTGCCGCTTGACAAGCTTTTGAGGGGAGCGCGCGTCGATTATATCAAATACGACGTGGAGGGAGCAGAAAAAGAAGCATTGCTTGGATCTGTCGAGACGATTCGCGCCCACCGTCCCATCCTATTGGTGTCACTCTATCACCGCAACGAGGATTTGTTTGCCCTGCCCCAACTTGTACATGAGTTGTTCCCCGAATACCAACACTTTGCCGTTCGTCGATTTGCCGGAATTCCGGCATGGGATCTCAATCTCTACGTTTGGTAATACTCCATCTTGTCACAATAGATAAGAATTGATGACCGAGTTGATATAGGATTGTGCCTTTCCCCCTCTTGACAATTCGGCGATCCTCTATTATAATTATAGTAGGAACGTTTCGCTTCCGAATTTTTCAATGAAGAGTAAAAACACGAGCGTTGAACGCCGTTCTTCAGTGCCGCCCGAACGGGGAGTTGTTGGGTGGACGAAAAAAGCAAATGCTTTTGCGATTCGTGTTTTGCATCCCGCTTCATAAGGCCGATCGGAGATAGAAGTCCCCCTCTGCGTGGACATCGTATGCCTCCTTATTCTGCCATATGGGTGGAAAAAAGGAGGTATTTTTATGAGCAGTCCTATTTCCGCACGCCAAAAAACCTACCGTCTTGTTCTGAACGCCTTTTTCGTCGCGCTCTACGTGGTGCTCAGCACCTATCTTTCCTTTAAGATTCCGGGCGTGATTCAGATCTCCATCTCAACGCTTCCCATACTACTATGCGCCTTTCTGTTCGGCCCTGCCGACGCAGCCTCCGTCGCTCTGTTGGGAACCTTTTTGGAGCAGGTGATCGATCCGTCGCCGTACGGCTTTGCCACCCTTCCCCTTTGGTTGATTCCGGGTGTTGTACAAGCCCTTATTGCCGGATTTGGCTCACGTCGTATCGAAAAGATAACATCCAAAAAATATGCGTTGGTCGCAACGGTGATCGTCATCGTCATTGCCGAGTTGTCCCTGACGATGCTCAACCTCGGTGCACAGTATCTTGACGGATATCTGTTGCATTACCCGGTAAAAGCCATTCGGCTCTTACTGCCCACGCGCCTGTTGAACGGCGGTACCCGTTGCATCCTCTCCGCGATCCTTGTTCCCCTGCTTTTACTCCCCTTGAAACGTGTGTTAACGAGAAAAGCATAACCCCCCTCGACCGACCGATATTGCGGCAGCTTTGCGAGTATCCCCCGCCTGACTGCCGCATTCTTTTGCGTTTCTGAATCCTCGCGCCCCTAAGTTCGTTATGAAAGAAGGATTTTTTATGACCTGTCAAGAAGCCATTCAGTACATTCACTCCAACTCCTGGCACAAGCGTAAGCCCGGGCTTGAACGTATTCGCACCCTTCTGGATGCCATTGGCAATCCCCAAAAGGCATTCCGTTGCATTCACGTTGCCGGCACCAACGGCAAGGGCAGTGTTTGCGCTATGCTCGACTCGATCCTACGCGCCGCAGGCTATCGGGTAGGACTTTTCACCTCTCCCTATATCCGCCGTTTCCAAGAGCGGATTCAGGCAAACGGCAATCAGATCGGTGACGAGGAGCTTGCCGCCGTCACCGCATACGTCCGTCCCTTTGCCGAAGCAATGAAAGAAACCCCCACCGAATTTGAATTGATCACGGCAATCGGTTTTGAATATTTCCGCCGCGTCGGCGTCGAGTACGTTGTTTTGGAGGTAGGACTTGGCGGAAGACTCGATCCCACCAACGTCATTGACGATCCCCTGCTTTCGATCATCACCGACATCGACTTTGATCACACCGAACAACTTGGCAACACCATTCAAGCCATTGCCGTTGAAAAAGCCGGCATCATCAAAGATGGCTATCCCTGCCTGTACGGCGGACGCGATAGCTCGGCATGCCGCACCATTGCCGGCGTCGCCGCCATGCGCCACGCACCCTTCCATACCGTGGACCGCAGTGAATATCGCGTAACCAATATGACCTTGTCCGGTACCTTGTTCGATTTTGATTGCTACACCAACCTGCACCTCCCCCTGCTCGGCACCTACCAACCCTACAACGCCGCAACCGTACTGACGGCATTGCGCATTCTGGAGGCGTATGGCATTACGGGAACCGAGGAGCAGATGCGACAAGGTCTTGCAAATACCGTGTGGCCCGCAAGATTTGAATTGATGCGTACCGATCCCATCGTCATTTGCGACGGAGGACACAACCCCAACGGCGTTTCCGCGGCGGTAAAAAGCATTCAAACCTACTTCCCCGATCAAAAGATCAATATTTTGAGCGGTGTTATGACCGACAAAGACTACGATGAAATGATCGAGGCGCTCAAGCCGATCGCACATCACGTCTATGCGGTCTGCCCCGAAAACCCGCGCGCACTGCCTGCCGATCGGTTTGCGGAACACCTGAAAGACCATAAGATCTCTACCACGCCCTTTGAATCAATCGAGGTCGCCGTACGCACTGCCGTTGAAGACAGTCGCCGCGACAACCTCCCCCTCATCTGCCTCGGATCCCTCTATTTGTACGGTTCGGTGGCAGGCGTTCTGGAGCAACTTTAAAAAAATAAAAAGGTAAGCGGACATCGCAAATTGCGGTGTCCGCTTGTGTTTTATTCGCTTACCATATGGGCTTGATAAAGCGACTCCAACTTTTCATAGGAAATCTTTTCGTAGGCGCGGTAAACGATGACACCGTCACCGTCCAGAACCAGCGTCATGGGCCAAGTGCCCTTTCCTCCCAATTGGAAGAAATATACTTCCTCCGGAAGATCCAATCCGAATTTGATTGAATAGTCACCAAAATTTTCAGCAACAAAATCTGCTACGTACCCCGCATCAAAATTGGAACAAATCGCAATAACCTCCACAGTATCGGGATGCGCCTTTGCAAACTCGTCAAAGTGCGGCATCTCCTCTACGCAAGGTTGACAACCGGTATTCCAGAAATTGACGATCGTCAACTTTCCGCGCGTATTGTTAACATTAAAGATCTCTCCATCCGCGCCAACAATCGAAATATCCGCACCGTAGCACAGATTTCCAACCTGATTGCCAAGTGTGGGTTGCTCGCCGCCCTCGGGGGCGGGCGGTTGCTCTTCGGTAGAGGGCGTTTGCGGTGTGGGCGCCTTGTCGATAAAATTGAAATAAACCAACACACCCGCAAGCAATGCCACCATTGCGGCAGTCACTGCAATGCCGATGCGGCGGTTGCGACGCTTGATCGCCTCGTTGCGCTTTTCGATCTGCTCGCGTTCTGCATCGGTGGTGCCGATCTCATCGGGCGGCAGGAAGAACTGCGAACCCTTCCACGAGATCGCTTTGGTAGGACAAACACTGATGCATTCTCCGCAACTGATGCACTCGTGATCGCCAACGTGTCGAATATCCATTTTACATTTACTGACACAGAGTCCACAATCGACGCATTTGGGCTTCTCCAATTTGATGCCGCAAATGGCGATCTTGTTGAACAAACCGTAAAGAGCGCCAAGCGGGCAGAAGAAGCGGCAGAAGAAGCGGTAAATAAAGATCGATCCCACAATGAAACTAACAAGCAAGATAAATTTCCAAGTGAACAAGGGACCAAGCATAGAAAGCAAGCCAACGTTTTCCTTGTTGGAAAGCAAGCCAACCGCACCCTCAAGTGTGCCCGCAGGGCAGATATACTTACAAAACGCGGGGAGCATCGCCGTGGTTTTCGTCAACACGTAGATCAAGGGATACACCACAACGAACAATACGAGAATCACATATTTGAGATAAGAGAGCGCGCGTGTAAATACGCTCTTCTTAAGCTTCGGTGTCTTAATCTTATGTACAAGCTCCTGGATCAATCCAAACGGACACAAAAAACCGCAGATCCAACGTCCAAGCAGAATGCCGTAAAGCATGATGATGCCGATGACGTAATAGGGCGCGCGCTTGTTGGATGCCGCCAGTGCGTTCTGTAGTGAACCGAGCGGACAGGCGCCCGATGCACCTGGGCAGGAATAGCAATTGAGTCCGGGGGTACAAATGTTTTTGACCTGTCCCATATAGATGTAACCATTGCCAAAGCCCTTGAGATTGGCGTTAAAGAGCAACGCCGCATATAACTGGATCAATCGGCGTTTGGATGGGATCAACGCCGAGTACCACCTTTTTTTCGTTTCTTTCGTTTTATCCTTCATATCAACCCAATCCTATACACTCGGTACAAATTTTAATCGCCTTTCCAAGCACGTCGCGCATACCGCCGTTGGCAACGCCCAGGCAGATCATCGCTATCGCAACCACCAACAACACCGCGCGAACGATCACCGTCCGCATCTGTTCGTTTTTACCAACCGCCGACTTTGTGACATGGCTTCCTTTGCAGTCGGTCTGTTCCATCATCGACTCCACAAGCTTCAATTCTCTTTGCAGGCTCACGTTGATCAATCGACACATCACCAGGTAAGAGACTCCGCCAATCGTGACAAAGGGAATGACTCTGACGGTTGCCGCAATGACACTCTCGTTCAATGCGGTCGTAAAATGCGAAAGATCAAACAGGTAAAGCACCAACGGCAACGTAGCCGCAACGCAGATCACCGCGCAACCTATACGGTACGCCAATCGAACTCTTCTCTCGCGCTCACACGCCTTTTTCAGCTCGTCCGACGCACTTGCAAATGCGTCACCAAGTTTCTCATAGCGCTTCTTCAATTTGACCGCAACGTCGATTTTTGCAGTCGGGCGCGCCTCTTCCGGGGGCATAACAATTGCAAGCACTGCCCCCAAACAAATGCCGAGCAGCAAAAGATAGACCGGCAGGGAGATCTTTGCAAACTGCGCCGCAATGCTCGCAACCGTAAAAGGCGACTCTCCACTGTGATAGATTGTCAGGCACGAGAGGATCAGACAAATGCCAACCACCGCGACCTGAATCGACAAGGCAATTTTAAAGACCAAACGTATTTTCTTTTGATAGGATTCTTGTATGATCAAATCTTCATTCTCCTTTTTGTTTTCTCCTTATATTTTACCATAATTCTCGTTTTTTTTCAAGTACTATTCAAAAGAACGCGAAAAAAAGCAAACGAAGGCAGGGATCCCACGTCGTCGTTGGCGATCCCTGCCTTATATGATTGGTCAAAACAACTTGGAAACCAATTGAACGTCATCAAAATAGACGTACTTTCCTGCCATGTCAGCCGATTTCAGACACATATAAAGGTAAAATCCGGTAATTACAGTGTCTGCCGTGGGCTTTTGCAGCGTTCCCTTTTGCAACATATGCTCAATGGGGAATGCAAACCAACCGCGATACCCCTGCACAGAGCAGGAATCTCCCGCCCCGAAGCAACCGTCACTTCCGGTGCTCAACTTCACCCATTCCGAGCTACCCTCTGCCAGATAATAAAACTCGGTGGGCTTGGTATTCTCGTCGGTGCGGTAGGGCACGGTGTTTTCATAACCTGCAAAAAAGCCAAAGCAAGCCTTTCGGAAATCCAACTGATTGGTCTTCAGATCCACCCAAACCACCACGTAGCGATTGTCACCAATCTTTCCGTATTGGTCAAAATTCCAGATGACCTCAAGATTGTTACCAACGTTTGTAGCATTGAATTTCTCACGCGTAACCGCCAATGCCGCAGAGCCGTCCAATCCCTTTCCGGGGGCGATCATTACCGATATCTCATCCACACAAGCCTCTTCCGAGGTAGTAAAATGCAAACCGGTAGCCTTAAAACGAGGCACCATGCGGTCAAAATCCGACAATACCGTCTGCGAAGGGATGGGTTGCGCTCCCTGCACCGTGATCTCCGCGCGCGCGGGAACGTAGGACATATAGGTGGTGATATTGTCCGGTTGATCCTCATGGATCACAAAAATACGCGCACCAAGCATATCGGTGTCATGGTAGCTTCCGATACTGGGGGTAGCCGAATAGGTTAGCCAAACGCCCTCATATTTCACGGCAAAATCGTTTCTGTGGTCATGTCCATTGACGATCGCCTTAATGTCACCGCACTCCAGAATTGTCGGAAACATATTGGAATAAATGTTGGAACAATAGACGTTTTCCCGTTTTTCTCCGGTCCATTCCAAATTCCATTCAAAGCGCTTTTCCCACGCCGTACGGGTTTCCTGAAGCGGAATGTGAAACGCCATCATACCGTACACGGGAGAACCGCCGTTTTGTGCCGTCAACTCTTTGGAGAGCGCCGCATACCAATCGATCTGATCCTGATGGATGCAATCGGTCGTCTTTCCGCCGGTTGCGTCCGACGTGTACATATTGGAATCCAAACACCATACGGCAAAGCGAATTCCATTATAGTTGGGACTATATACAGGCAAAACAAAGTTGCCGACGCCGGTAATATCATCCGGCCCGGTTTGGGAAAGACACCAGTCAAAGCTTTCGTAAATCGCCTGTTGCTTCTCCTTGTTAAGAGCACCCGTGTCTTCGGCATCATGATTGCCAAAGGTGTGCACCCACGGAATATTCTTTTCCTCCAGATATTCCACCATGTCCGCAACGTAGGCGCGGAACACCTCCTCCGTGATCTCGTTTACAAAGCGCGAATTGTCACCGTTAAAGATGACAAGATCGGGATCTTCACGGTCAACCAACTCACGAATATTTTTTCGCGTCTTTTCCGCGATCTCTCGCGATTGAACGTCCGAAAGAATCATGACCTTAAAGCTTCCGTCATCACGGAAGGAAAGCGCATATTTAGCATTCTCGGTTGCCGCATCCAAAAGAGGTGTATCAATCTGCGGCTTGGTTTCCTTTTCGGGATTCTTCATACTCCCATCCCCCTTGGTTTCAAAATTATCGACATCGTTGGGAAGAGTGCCTTCTCCTGTGCAGCCGGTAAACAACAATGTGATCGCCAAAAAAATCAACCATGCTCGTTTAAACCAATTCATAAAACGTCCTCCTAAAGTGCAGAAAGTTTTCCCAACACGATAATTCAGTTTTATTATATCCCATTTAAAAACGGTTGTCAAGTCGAAAAAGCGCATTTTACAAAACTTTTTGACACCAACAACAAAGACCTCGCTTTTAAAAAGCAAGGCCTTTCTTCTCTGTGCCGGACGGCTTTAGAATAGCTTTTCGACAATCGAAACGATCTCCTGATGGATTTCCTCCACCGAGCGCGCCGCATTGACAACACAGATACGTTCGTTCTCTCCCAAAGAATCGAATACGTCAAAAAACTGCTTGCGCACACGCGTCAGACGTTCAACGTTTTCGTATACCTCAAGGGTTACCCTGCCCTTTCCAATGCGCTCCATACTCTGTTCCGGCGTAAGATCCAGGAAGATGCAAAGATCGGGGCGGCAGATCTCGGGACAATTGAGGTTCATCGCCCGCACCCATTCGGGATCGGTTTCACTGCCCTGATAAGCAAGTGAGGAATAATAATAGCGATCGCAAATCACATCCACACCGTCCGAAAGCATCTTTTCGATTCCCGTGATGGGATTGACGTTGTGAAAAATGCGATCCAAGACAAAGAGCGCCGCCATTTCGCAGGCACTGCGTTTGGACACGCCGCCCAACGCATCGCGCAAAAGACCTCCGCTAACCGATTCGGTCGGCTCGGCGGTACGCAGAATACGTCTACCGCTCGTCTGAAGATACTTTGCCAACAGGTCGATTTGCGTTGTTTTTCCAGCACCGTCAATTCCTTCAAAGACGATAAAACGTCCGCGCTTGATTTGATTTTGAGTATTTTCAACAACCGGCATATATCAAAAATCCTTCCCTACTCTTATTCTTGCTCGGCGGTTTCGGTTCCCTGATCGTTCAAAAGCGCCTGCTTCAACTCGGATACCGCCCGATCCAAGCGATTCAACTCCTGTGCTACGGGGTCGGGAATATGGATCTGATCCAAATCATTGACTCTCTGTCCGTCGCGCTTAACGACTTTAGCGGGAATGCCAACCGCGGTACTGTTTTCCGACACCGGATGCAAAACCACTGCGTTTGCCGCAATCTTACTGTTGGAACCAATGCATACGGGACCCAGCACCTTTGCTCCCGCACCAACCATAACGTTATCGCCAAGTGTCGGATGACGCTTGCCAATATCCTTTCCGGTTCCGCCCAACGTGACACCCTGATAGATCGTGCAATCGTCGCCGATCTCGGTGGTTTCACCAATCACAACACCCATACCGTGGTCAATAAAAAAGCGCTTTCCGATCTGTGCCGCAGGATGGATCTCGATTCCCGTCAGTTTTCTTGTCATTTGACTGAGCGCGCGCGCCGAGAAATAGTGTCCGTCCTGATAAAGTTTATGCGCCACGCGATGCGACATGATTGCGTGAACACCCGAATACAGCAAAAGAATCTCTGCCCGACTTCTGGCGGCGGGATCACGATCCTTAACCGTCTGCACGGTTTCCTGTATCTCTGACCGAACCGCCGACACCGTTTTGACGATCTTCTTTTTCGCCGTTCGTATATCCTTATAAATTTGTGTGACGATGCTCATATTTTCTTTCATGCGACATCTCCTTTCCACACTGCAATCTGCGAATTTCTTCATTTATTAATATTATACACGGAAAATGCTTTTTTGTAAAGAGAAATTTTAAAAAACTTCCCGCTTCTCGTTTTTTGCAAACGAAAGGGGCAATCGCAATTGCGATTGCCCCTTGAATGGTTCAATTAAACTTCGGTGGTATCACCCTCGGTGTTGACCGCATCTGCGGCAACGTCGGCGGGAACCTCCTCTGCAGGTGCCTCGGTTGCAACCTCTTCAGCCGCCTCAACGATTGCAGGCGCATCGGTGGGTGCAATGAAAATCATTTCCTGATCCTCAAGTGCCGCCGTGGTAGACTCGGTAGGTTGCTCGGGAAGATCCTCTGCAACGGTCACTACGGGAATTGCGGCAACCAACTTCTTAACCAAACCTGCCTGTACCAATTCCTCGGTATTCTGATAAGGAATGCGGTAATCAACCTCTTCATAGTTGTTGATCTGCGGCAATGCCATCGTTTCACCGCAAAGCTTTGCAATCAGTTCAAGCGCATACTTAAACTTACGCTCACCCTTGATCTTCATCAGAACGGGTACACTTGCATACTTCTTCTTCGCGGACATATCAACGATGCCATACTTGGTATCGATCAATTCTGCAGGATCCAAAGCCAAGTACAGATACAAGGTCTTGGTCTTTGCATTCATCTTTGCAACGTGGCTTCTACCCTTGTTGAACGCCTCGTAATTCCAACTGATACGGCCCTTAACACCCTTGTAGGAAAGGATCGCGTTCTTAATTGCGTTGTAGTAGTCCTGAACGTTGCCCTGCGACTGCGACAGACGCGACTGGTAACTTCTGCGATAACGGGTTACCAGAGTGACCTCACCTCGAGCCTCTTGCTCAAGCATCTCCTGATACTTTTCGGGTTCCTCCATTACGTCAATGAAGGTGAGCGACATGGAGCCGAAGCCGCCAAATCCGTCATTCTCATCATCATCGTTATCGTCGTCGTTGTCGTTATCGTTATCATCGTCGGTTTCAACAACCGGCTCAACCGTAGCAAACGCCTCAACCGCGGGTTCTTCCTCGGCGGTCGCCTCTGCCAACAGACGAGCTGCCAATTCCTCGACAATGGTCGCCTTAACGACTTGAGCAAGCTCTGCAGACCAGCTTTCGGGAATATTTTCCGCGCCGGACTTTTCTACGAGAGCCTCAATGGTTTCAAGAGTGGTTCCCTCAACGGTTGCGGGAACCGCACCGTCAACCTTCAACATATCGAATGCCTCATCGATCGATGTCGTAATGATCATGCAAACGTCTTCGTTGCTAATCTCGTCAACGACAACCGACTCAACCTCGGTCTGAGCAGGTGTAGCCTCGGCATCGGTGTCATCATCCTTGATTTCGGGCAGTACCAAAGTTTCTGCCAATACGTCACTGATGATAACGTCTACGATCGCCTTGAAGTCTTCAATCGACATTTCCTCATCCGCCTCTTCCTCGGCAACCAATTCGATTGCGTCGGTCGCATCTGCGGACTCGTTCAGATTCTCGGCAAGGGTTTCTGCTACCAACGCACGGATGACATCCTCGTCAACCTCGGCATCGGCATCGGACTCTGCCTCAACACTGTCTGCAATATCCTCTGCGATTTCATTGGCAAGAGCATCTGCAACGTCGTCATTTTCTTCCGCAACGGTTTCTTCCGCTTCGGTGGGAAGTTCGATTGCAGCAACCTCTTCCATCAGAGCATCCTTAACCTCGCTTGCAACCTCGTCAAGCTCGGCTTCATCAACCGCAGGTTCTGCCTCTGCCTCGGCATCAACAACCTCGGAAAGGTTATCAACCATACGATCGGTGCTTTCCTCAATCGAAGCATCCTCGTCAACCTTATCGGGAATGACAACGGGAACGATTTCAGGAACCTCACCCTCGGTATCAATGGTGAGTGCCTCGTTCTGCTTCTGCAGATCAACACGGCGGAGATACAGACCAAGCAAGGTTACAAGTGCAACAACTGCAAGCAGTACCAAAACGATAAGTGCCAATCCCCAAGCGGTCATCCAGAAGGGAGGATTGTACTCGGGAGCCAGAACGAAGGAAACGGTGGTATCACCGGAAAGCCCGCCGATAACCAAATATCCGTCCTCTACGGTTACGGTATAACCGTTTTCGTTTGCCTTAACCATCGACGCGGTCACATCCTCGTAAACGTAGAGATCATCTCCGGTCAGAGCCGATGCGTAGATATGCAACAATTCGGGGGAAATGGGAAGATATACGGAGAACTTTTCACCTGCCGCACCGGTAACCGAAAGCGTATATGCCTTGTGGTAAGGATATCCGTTGATTGCGCGGCGGCTCAAGGTGGGAGTCGATACGGTTGCGTTGATCTCACCGATAAAGCCGTTCTCACCGACAAGGATCATCTGGTAAGGCTGATCGGCATTGCCTGCCACCGAGTAAACTCTCTTGACCGTCAACTTTGCGGTCAGAGGAGCGGTAATCTCTTTTCCTGCCGCATCAACAAAAACATAGTTGGTAACGGTAGGCAGTGTGGCACTGACGGTATGTACGCCGTAAGCCGAGATGCTGCTCGCCTTAACGCCGTTGTACTTGTATTCGATCTGGCTACGAATATCTGCGGGAATATCGCCGCCGACCACAATGGTGTAGCTTTCCTTGCCGTCACCCGTGTAGGTAGCGTCGGCAATGGATACCTGAATTGCCTTCTTTTCGATCTTGAGTTGCTTTGCAGTTGCTCCGGAGGGATAAACGATCTCGATGTTGGTTGCATCGGGCGTTGCTACGGTGATCTCGTATACACCCGCATCGCCGTTAAAGCCTTCGGGATAAACAACCTTAAGTACCCAGTCACGTCCCAGTGCCGCGTTGTTACCGGTGACGGTGATCGCGTATACCGACTGATCGCCGTAAACGAAGTTGTATTCGTCCCATTTAACGGTAACCTGCACCTTGTTGAAGGAGGTCTTTACCGTAATGGGATCGGTGATCACGTAGTTTTCTTTCTTCGCACCTACAAGCGAAACAACCTTCTGTACAGACGGCATATCCGCAGCGCTTGCCACGCCGTTTACGGTAACCGTGTAAGAAGTTTCCGCAACCGTTACGTCGTCACCCGCGATCACGCCAACCAGAGCAGGTGCCGCGAAGGTCACGTCGTAAGAGGTAGCAAAGGTATAGTTGATGGGCCCAACGGTAACAACTCCGCCGTTTGCCCAGGTCAATTGTTTCGGCTCGATCTTAACAGTTCTGACAAAGGCGTGCGGAAGAACATACTTTGCCGCAAGCTCCGCCTGTGTCGTTGCATCGATTCCATCGCGGAACGCCAGCTTATAGGTAACCGAAACTTCCTGCGTTCCGGCATTAGCGCTTCCGAGCGTGGTCTCGGCAACTACCCAAACCGAACCGACGTCGGCAGTCTCAATACCGTATGCCGCAGGATCTTTATTAATCTTGAGCGTCATCACGGAGGTGCCGTCGTAGGTCTTGGTATAGATACCGTTCTTTAGCGTCCACTCGCCCTCGGCTACTACGTCATTCGGCTGAATGTTCAGTTGTTTGACATCGGTCGCTGCAGAGGAGAGCAACGTGAAGCAACAGATCAACGTTGCAAGCATCAACAAAACGATTGCAACCTTGGAAAATCCGAAGCCTCTTGTTTCCGATTTCATGCGTTGATTTTTCATTACACATCAACCCTTCCGTTTAAAATTTCGTAAATACTCGGCACCTTTTCCGCAATATGGCACCGTGAGAAATTACAACCTTGACTTATTATATCATATTAAAAAAAGGTTGTCAACATTATTTTATTAAATTTTAATAACGTTTATCATTTTTTCGCTATTTTTTTGCGCGTTTTCAGGCTTTTTGGCACACACGACGGTATTTTTGGAAAAGATAGGGAATTGCAATACCCGCCACGCTTGAGGATTGCGCTCCCCCGACTCTCTTCACCCGTACTTTTCCCTCAAAAAACACCTTCCAAAGAGCCTCGGTGAAAGAAGCAAAAAGCCTCATAAAACACTACCTTCGTCAAATTTGGAAGAAAATATTGAAAATCTTGGCAAATGTCATATTGACAAACCGAATAAAGTGGTTTATAATAGATTTACGATAAGAGAAGATATCAATCAAGGAAAGGATTGAAACGATCAATGGCAAAAAACATCCCTGAAATGTTCGGCGCAATGGTATTTAACGACAACGTCATGCGCGAACGCCT
>JAZRGI010000282.1:0-3652 GCA_045644105.1 Eubacteriales bacterium
ATTGCGACCATCGGGAGCAACATCATTACGAGCAAAGCGAGTAACATCATTTTTGCGTAAGCAAAAACATCTCTTGTTTACCACCCGAAAGTAAAAAACAGTGTAACACACTATACCTTGCAGGCAAGGAAGTGCG
Organism: Eubacteriales bacterium; assembly: GCA_045644105.1. Lineage (GTDB taxonomy): Bacteria > Bacillota > Clostridia > Oscillospirales > CAG-272 > UMGS1865. The sequence continues at coordinate 137 of JAZRGI010000282.1, forward strand.
AAAAAGGGGCGAGAAAATCTCGTCCGTTTTTGATTTGATATTAAACTGCTTATGGTAGGTACCCCAATCCCCTCCCGTTATTGCGTGCAGGCACCGCCTGCCGCGAGCCACCTTAGCCGCTTTTCTCTTTGACACTAAAGGCACAAAGAGAAAAGCTAACAAAAGAGAAATGCCGAGGTTGGTTTCGTCGCCTGCGGGCGACGAGGAGGGCTTCGCCCCTCCACCCCACAAGCTTTTGAAAAAGCTTGACCAAAACTTTCATTGCGCTTCGCGTCTCGCTGTAGTATCAAAGCGCGGTGGGAATGAGCGTATAACACTGTGTTACAGCGTAATTGGGTGCAGGCACTGCCTGCTTACCAGCCGAACTCGGCGTAGTGTGGCTCTATGACGGTCTTGTTGTAGTCGTTGCCGCCGGGGAAATTTGCGCTTTTGAGAATTCCGGGCGTGTAGCCGTCGGCAAGCATCTTCTCTACCGCTACCGAGGTTAGACTCCACATCACGTAGGACGAGGAAATGCCCGACGAAGCCGCAAAGGGTGCCTCAATGCCCTCTACCTCCAACATTGCCTCGGCAGGGGGAGCGCAGTTGTCCAGCGTCAGAGTTGCCATCTCGTAAAGCTTTTTGCCCGACTCGTGTACGGGATCGACCTGCGTCGCATAACTCATGCTGGTGAGCGCGATGACCTTGATGCCCTTTTGCACGCAATCGTAGGTAAGGTCGACCACCTTTTTGGTGCGGCCCGATACCGAGCTGACAAACAACACGTCGCCCGCCTTCAATTCGGTCTCTCCTTCCTTGTAGTGTTGGTAGAACATCGGTCCGCCGCCACGGTAGATGAGGTCGCCCTCGATACCGTGAACAATTCCGCTCAAATAGATCTTGCCGCCATGCTCCACCGCATCGGCTACCATCTCACCCGCGCGGATCAACGCTTCTCTTTGGGTATTCTTGACGCGGTCCAACACCGCAACGATTGCTTCTTGATATCTGTCGATTAGCATAGGTTCTTCCTCCGTTTGATCACATATAAAAAATATTGTCCTTGTGGGCAGCAATAACAGCCTTGTTGTAAGCGTCGCCACCGTCAATGTTGCCGCTCATAAAGACGGGCGGTTCAATGCCCTTTTCCCAAAGCAACTCGGATGCGCGCGCCGTAACGGCGTTGAGCAATGCCGCGCCAACAACGGTTGAGGTGGAGGCAAGCTTTTGCGCAAAGCCCTCCAACCGTATTGCCGCGTCGCCCTTGTCGCCGTGGTTGTCGATGAGAATGCTTGCAAAATCATGCAACATCTTGCCCGACGGATGGCGCGACGTGACCGAGGTTGCGGTGTTCATGTTGGTGACGACGATAACCGTCATACCCTTCTCTCTTGCCGCCTCTGCCATATCAATGGTAACGGCGTTGCGCCCCGATACCGAGTGAATAATCAGCACGTCGCCCGCCTTGATCGGCTCGCCCTCCAGAATGATGCGACCGTAATCGGGCATGCGCTCCATTTGACTTGTCATCGTAATCGGAGAAATTTCTAACATCATACCGGGTGCGCGAATGGGATTGACGGTCACCATGCCGCCCGTACGGTAAAACAGTTCCAACGTGATCAATCCCGCATGGTTACAACCAAACGCGAAGATCGAGCGATGCTCCTCGTTTGCGCGCGCCAACACCTGTGCCGCCGCCTCGATGTTCTCTCGCTCTGCCGCAAAGGCTTCGGCAAGGATCTCGCTTACGCGTGTATAATATTGATCGATGATGCTCATTTCGATCTCCCTTCAATTTTGATATTTCAGCTCCGCAAAGCCGCAAAGCAGAGACTCTCGGATCTCTTCCACCGTCATACCATCCTCAAGGCAACGGCAGACCACACAACCCACCACCGGCTCAAAGAGCGGTGTCACCACACGGGCATGAGGATAGCGCCGCGTGATCTCCTTGGTAAAATGCTCGACCATATGCGCGCATCCCTTCCATGCACCGCCGATGAGGACGATCTTACCGTTCCAATGCTCCGACAAGCGCTTGACCAGGGTATCCATCATTAGCACCTGCTCGTCGGCGGCATGCTCGTAAATGGAAAGTGCTACGGCATCGCCCTCGCTTGCGGCACGCGACGCAAGCCTTGCCACGGCGGCAACCTCTTGTCGCGCGTCGGGATTGCCCGCAAGACGATACACCACGTCCCAAAGATTGTCGCAATGCCAATGCGCCTTGACCGCCGGCAGGAGCGAGGTGTAGGCACCGCGCCCATCGTGCGCATAGATCGCTGCCTTGATCGAGCGCAGACCAATGTCATATCCGCTACCCTCGTCGCCAAGCAAGGGGCCCCAACCGCCAACCGAGCCGCGGTATTTGCCCTCCGCAACCATAAAAACGTCCGAGCCGGTGCCCGCAAGCGCAACGGCTCCGTCACGCTCCAGAGCCGCACCGAGTGCGATCATCGGCTCCCCGTGCCGCGTGGCACGCTTGATGCGCTTCTCGTCCGCCAACACCCGATCGACAAGGCTTTGGTTGCAAACGAGGCAGTAGTCCAACGACTCGATCTCATCGATCTCCTCACCGATCAACTCGTCAAGCATTCGCAAAAGGTTCTCGCGCACCTCGTCCTCGGGCTTAAAGAGGACGTTGACGCCTGTGGAGTGAAAGCTTTTGTGAATACGGAACGCGTCGTCATACAACACCGCCTGCAATTTGCTTCCTCCGCCGTCTGCGGCAATATAATATTTTGGTTTCATGAAGATCTCCTTTTCATAGAGAGAATCATTGAGAGAAAAAAGCCGTTGGGCGGTTGCCCAACGGCTTTGCATTTCGGCAACTTCTTAAATTCTGTTAAAGATGAAAGTGCTTGATGCTATCTTATTTGATCTCGGGAAGACTTGCCGCTGCAACCGACTGACCGACACGGCGACTGCTCTCGTCGGGAATGTGCAGCTTGATCTTCTCATTCAGCTCGGGGAATTCCTTTGCAAGAACCTCCTGTGCGCGATCCAAAAGGATCACTCCACCCTCACCCGAGGTAACACGTCCCATGATCAGTACGTGCTTGATATCATAGAAGAGCGCATAGTACGCGATGGTGTAACCGAAGTATACGCCGATGGTGTCGTAGATCTTTGCGGCGCGCTCGTCACCCTTCTCCATCAGTCCCTGAACGACCTTCAGTTTTTCTGCGGGAGAGAGAGCCTCATCCAATTCGATGCCTGCGGCGGGAGCCAACTTGATAACGGCATCCTGCGAGAAGTATTTAACGCCGCAACCGTAGTCGCCCGACCACTCGTCAACCATTGCTTCCTTGGAGTAATCGCAAGGAACGAAGGCAAGCTCGTTGAGCCAACCCGTGATGTTGCCTGCTCCGTCAACGTATCCGCCTGCCTCGCTGGTACCCATTGCGATACCGAGAACGTTGTTGTCACCCAGATCCATCGCACCCGCAAGCGCGGTTACGTCACCGTCGTTTGCAACCTCCAACGGAACGTCACCGAACTCCTTGGCAACGTCGATGTACATATTCTTGCACT
>JAZRGI010000283.1:0-6071 GCA_045644105.1 Eubacteriales bacterium
CTGATAGTCGGAAAGACGCTCACGCATATGATTGAGAACGTCCTGGGTAAACTTCTGGGTTTCGGGATGCGTCATGTCCTTCTTGAGCCACTTTGCGTTGAGTCCTGCCTCGTTCATGCCGACAAGACCGATGGTGGAAAAGTGGTTTGCAAAGGTGCCGAGGTATCTCTTGGTGTAGGGATACAGTCCCTCGTCAAGCAACTTGGTGATGATGGTACGCTTGATCTTGAGCGAACGAGCCGAGATATCCATCATGTGGTCAAGACGCTTGTAGAAATCTGCCTCATCGGTAGCCAGATAAGCAATTCTGGGCATATTGATGGTAACAACGCCGATCGAACCGGTGCTCTCGCCACTTCCGAAGAAACCGCCGGACTTCTTGCGCAATTCACGCAGGTCAAGACGCAGACGGCAGCACATACTGCGCACGTCGGAAGGCTCCATATCACTGTTGACGTAGTTGGAAAAATAAGGTGTACCGTACTTGGAGGTCATCTCAAACAAGAGCTTGTTGTTCTCGGTTTCAGACCAGTCAAAATCACGGGTAATCGAATAGGTGGGAATGGGATACTGGAATCCGCGTCCGTTTGCATCGCCTTCGATCATGATCTCAATGAAAGCACGGTTAACCATATCCATTTCCTTCTTGCAGTCGCCATACTTGAAGTCGCCGCGCTTGCCGCCGATGATAACGTATTCGTCCTCAAGGTCATGCGGTACGGTCCAGTCAAGGGTGATGTTGGAGAAGGGTGCCTGCGTACCCCAACGGCTGGGGGTGTTAACACCGTAAACAAAGGACTCGATGCACTTTTTAACTGCGTCATAGGAGAGGTTATCTGCCTTTACAAAGGGAGCGAGATAGGTATCGAAGGAGGAGAACGCCTGTGCGCCCGCCCACTCGTTCTGCATGATACCGAGGAAGTTGACCATCTGGTTGCAAAGGGTTGCCAGATGCTTTGCGGGAGCCGAGGTGATCTTACCGCCAACACCGCCAAGTCCTTCTTCGATCAACTGCTTCAACGACCAACCCGCACAGTAACCGGTAAGCATGTAGAGGTCGTGCAGATGGATATCCGCATTCTTGTGTGCCTTTGCGATCTCGTCGTCGTAGATTTCGGACAACCAATAGTTTGCGGTGATCGCGCCCGAGTTGGAAAGGATCAAACCGCCAACCGAGTAGGTAACGGTAGAGTTTTCCTTGACACGCCAGTCGATGTTCTTAACGTACTTGTCAACCAGATCCTTGTAGTCTAGAATGGTAGACTTCATGTTACGCAACTTTTCGCGTTGACGGCGATACAGAATGTATGCCTTTGCAACGTCCGCATATCCTGCCTGAACCAAAACGGTTTCGACACTGTCCTGAATATCCTCCACCGCGATCAGTCCGTCCGCAACCTTGGGCTCGAAATCGGAGGTAACCTTCAGTGCAAGAAAATCAATAATATTATCGTTGAATTGACGCTCGCAAGCCTCAAAAGCCTGCTTAATCGCCGTGGAAATCTTGGAAATGTCAAACTCTGCGACTTTTCCATCTCGTTTTGTTACGCGATACATCTTTTTTCTCCTTTTTTAATTCTTTCTGATTCTTTTTGATTCTTTTTGTTTTTTCTGTTTGGTATCATATAATGTTTGGGAAACGACCTGTGTTTTGTCGGGATCATCCTCTACACACCGCGCAGGCACGCGTTTGGCAGATATGGCTTAACGATAGCCAACAGAGCTTCATGCTCCTCATCAGAGAATGCCTGACAACCCTGCCCCAACAAATTTCCGGAATCAACGAAGCGTTGAATGAAATACGATGAATCGCCCGCAAGCCATTTACCGATCGATTCAAAATCCTCTGCAGTGTGAATGCCCTTGACCGCCGTCGTCCGAAATTCGTACTCAATACCGGAAGCCTTGATCAACTCCACACTTTCCGCAAACCTGGAAAAATCGGCATTGCAGCCGATCGCCTCGGCATAACCCTTTGGAGAGCTTTTGATATCCATCGCCACGCGATCCACAAGTCCTGTGGAAAGCAGGCGGGCAAGGCGCTCCGGCAGACTGCCGTTGGTATCTAATTTTACGAGGTAGCCCATTTGCTTGACGCGAGAAAGAAAATCCTGCAGATCGGGTTGCAGCAAGGGTTCGCCACCCGTCACGCATATGCCGTCAAGCAAGCCTCGGCGGCGCGTAAGATAAGCAAAAACCTCGTCCTCGAAGCTCTCGCCCTCGTTTGGTGTGCGCACAAGTCCTGCGTTGTGACAAAATGGGCACAACAGATTGCAACCGCCGGTAAATACCGTGCAGGCAACCTTGCCCGGATAATCCAACAACGTCATTTTTTGAAAGCCTTGAATATTCATACAACATTCCTCTTTTTTTCCGATGCTTCTATAGTATATCACAAAATATTGTGCTTGTCAAGAGGATTCGTAACAATATCTTGTTATTTCTTTTGTTTTTTTGCACTATATATTGTTGGCTATCGGAAGAGCCGAAACTGCCGAAAAAAATCTCCCCTTCCCTCCGCTTTGTTGCGTTTTTAAGCCCCAAAAAACAACAAAAAAGCAAGGAAAAAACCTTTGATTTTCCTTGCTTTTTTGTTTTGATTTCATGATTTGTTCACAATTTGTTAACGTTGCTTGTCGGGCGGTTTGATTTGCCCTTTTTTCAAACGCCGAACCTGTTGAAGTGACGTGTGCCGCAGGTTTTCTACGGGTGTCACTTCATGGACACGCCGGTTGCGTAAAGCAGGTAGTGGTCGGAATAGCTATCCTTTATCGTGCGCGGGATACTGAAGCGCCAAGCACTGCCGGCATATACGATATTATCAATGGCGTAATAATTGTGGTCGAACGTGACGATGTTGAAGCCTTGGTTGTTTACCATATTCGCACCGTCGATGGTGGAGAACAAGGAGAAGTTATCGGTGTTAAAGTCGCCGGTCAGTACGAAATCATCGTAGTCCTTCAAAACATCGGCAATCATTTCCAACTGTTCTCTGCGGTTTGCGTCGGACACATGGCAGAGGTGCGTGACGAAGAAGTTGACGTAAACGCCTTCCTCGATCTTGATCTTTGCTCGTCCGAGAACGCGGTCCTCATACTCATCCGACATTTCCAACGCATATCTTTCGGATTCGACGATGGGATACTTACTCAAGATGGCATCGCCGTACTGTCCGCCCATATGATACATTGCCCGATAGAATTGGTAATAGTACTTTTCTCCGGTCAGTTTTTCGATCTCCGAAACCAACGTCGCCATTACGTCGAAGGGCGTACGGGTGGTATACTTGTCTACCTCCTGAAGTCCGATAATATCCAAACCGCTATCAACAATGACCTTTGCGATATTTGCCATCGGCGCATCGCCGCTCTTGTCGTAGATGGACTGATAGATATTATAAGAACCAAACTTGAGCGTGGTAGCTTCGGGCAAGAAGGTTTCGGTAACGTCAACGGTTACAAGGGTTCCCGCCCACTCGTTTTGCGGAATGTTCTTAACGGTGATCGCAAGCAGGAGGTGACCTGCGGGTGCCATTGCAACCTGATCGCCCGCATAAACCGAGAAGAAGGTGCTCAACTGATCCTGATTGACGTTGAAGGTTCTTTGGCTTCCGTCGATCAGGGTGTAGCTCAATTTCACGTTGAAGGTATCGATCTTGAGCAGTTTTTCTTCCTCTACTACAATGATGATACGGTCCTGATACTTACCGTCAACCACTACGGTCTGATGGTAATAAGCGACCTCGGGATCAAGGAGATAGTAGTTATCAACTGCGGGAAGATTGGAATAGATCGGATCGGTGTCGGGAAGCGGGAGCTTATAAACGGTGGCGCCTCCCATTACGGGCACCTTATCGGTACCGATGGTCTGACCGTAAATATACGCGCTATCGGTGATGCCCGCCTGCTTCTGTGCCTGTGCAATGTCATATGCAAGAGCGCCGATTGCGATCTCGGGATCGGCAGCCTTCTCGAAGGTGGCATCATCTACGTAATAATTCTTTTCATTGTAAAGAGAGGTGGCAGTGACCCTTGCGTTGTTGGTACAATTGTTTTGGAAGGAGATCGAAGCCTTGACACTGCCGCTATTGGGGTATGCAATCCAAGAGCCGCCGGAGCCGGAGCTGAATACGGTGGCGTTATTTTTACAAGACATATAGGTCAAAGTAGGCGTTCCACCGCCGTTGGTGCCAACGTAAGAAGCGATGGTATTGACACCAACCATAAAGATGTCGGCATCGCATCCGTCGAAGACAACGGCACAGGTCTTTCTCGTTGTTTCATAAGAGCCACCGGCACATCCGATGAAACCGCCACAGTTATCACTTGTAGCCAAAAGTACTCCACTTGCCTTGCAATTGGTGAAGCGATAATTGGTATTATTGTTGTAGTTCTGACCGATAAAGCAACCGGTCTTTCCGCCTTTGGCAATGATGGTTGCGTTGGACAGACAGTTTTCAAAGGTGGCATGGGAATCGTCACTGTTTGACTCTACCATTGCCAGGAAACCGGCAGATTGACCGCCGTTGAAGGTGAGCGTACCGCCAACCGTGCAGTTTGTAAAGGAAACGAAGCCCTTACCCATGTATCCAACAAATCCACCGCAACGGCGTTTTGCTGCCGTGAGAGATCCTTTGACGGTGGAATTGGCGATGGAAAGATTGGTTGCGGGGAACTCGATGTGTCCGATGAAGGCGCCGTAATGCTCACCCGCCATCGTTACGGTGGCGTCAACCTCGCAGTTATCAAAGGAAAGACCTGCGGTGGAGCTGCCAACACGACCAACAAAAATACCGCTTGCATTGCCGGCGTCATTGCTAAAGTTATAGGTACCGGTAGCCTTACAACCGATAAATGAAACGGTTTTGGCGGAGTTGATATCGGCAAGGCCGACAAAGCCCGCAACGCCTGCCTTACCACTGGCGTGCGTGGAGGTGAAAGAGCCGGTCAGCTCGCAGTTGGTAAAGGTGGTGGCAATACGGGGCTTGGCAAAGAACAAGCCCGTGCCCTGATCGGTAGCGCCCGACGCACCGGCAAAGGTGACACCGTTGGACTGCAGGAGGACGTTGGTGAAGTAAACGTGACCGGTGGAAGAGTGGCCGGCGGTTGTGCCGAGCAAAATACCGGTGGAGTTCTGAGCCAACGTACCGCTTGCAACGAACTTGACGTTGCGAATGGTGGTGGTGGAGCCGACCGCGGGTTGACCGAACAAACCATGTCCCGCCTTGGTGTTGTTCATCTTCAAGGTAACGGTGTAGCCGTTGCCCTCAAGGGTGAAGTTGCCGGCAGCACCGGAAATGGCATTGCCGTTGAGGGTGTTGGTTCCGCCCTTGGTAAGGTCGATGTTTTGAGCAAGGATGTACTTACCGCCACTTGTAATCGACATAAAATCATTATAGTTACGGATAACCTTATAGGGTTCACCGTTGTGCGTTACCTCCGAAGCGGAGTTGGAAATGTTGGTAACGACATTTGTCAGAGTGGCGCCGGGTGCCACGTTTTGGTCGCCAACCGGAACGGCGGCTTTGGTGGTTTGTGCCACGGCAGGCACTGTCACGATTGTGAGCAAGGTTGCAACCGCGAGTAAAAGAGCTAACAGTTTTTTCATATTTTGCCTCCATTGAAAGATTCTCAAATGCCGAAGCAATGCCGGATTCGAGTCTACAGAATTATTATAACACAAACGAAAGCTTTTTTCAAGTCAATAAGACAGATTTCTTGTTTTTTGCGTAGTTTTTTTCATTTGCTTTTGCTTATTATGACAGAGGAATTATTTTATTATGTTTTTTCGGAGCTACAATCCCTCACCGCCTGCGGCGGAGCTCCCTTTACACAAGGGAGCCTTTTACATAAGAATTCCTACGCCTGCTTTTCGTTTGCTCTATCGTCATCTGCAATAACCTCTTTTCAATCACGCGACTATGGCGTGGTTTTCGTTATACAAAAAAGCGAACCTGCCGAGGGCAGGTGCGCCAAAAATGTTTTTTGTTAGTTTGGAAACGCGTTCTGGATTAAGCGTCCCACTCGATTACGTTTCCTTCGCCAAGTGCAGTGGGATCCTGCAGCAAGGAG
>JAZRGI010000284.1:0-1953 GCA_045644105.1 Eubacteriales bacterium
TAAAAGCTTTGATTATATGTATAACAAATTTGGCAACAAGATGCGCTTTGGGGATGTTAAGCGCGAGCATTATATTCCGAGTAAGGACTTACATAGTTGCTGAAGAGTAATTAATTTTTCCTGATTACGTCAAGCAGTATGATAACGTTTCCCGAGTTAGCGTACATTACTCAAAACTCACTCCGACGCCTTAAAGTTATAGATAGGCTTGATTCTGCAAATAATTTCGGCGGTAGGCTCGATATTCTCGACGATCTCGTCCATGCTTTTATACGCCATGGGGGATTCGTCAAGCGTATCGGGAAGGACGCAAGTGGAGTAAATGCCTGCCATTTCCTTTTCATACTCCGCCATGGTCAGGCGCTCAAAGGCAGTTGAGCGCGACATAAGCCTACCGGCGCCGTGGGGTGCGGAAAAGTTCCAATCCTCGTTTCCCTTGCCGATGCAGACGAGAGAACCGTCGCGCATGTTGATGGGGATGAGCAGCTTCTCGCCCGCCTTTGCCGATACGGCGCCCTTGCGCAGGATCATCTCGTTCACGTCGATATAGTTGTGAATCGTCTGGAAGCTTTCAATTGCTGTCCAACCGAGGCGGTCAAGGATGATCTCTGCCATTTTGGCGCGGTTTCTTTCGGCAAACTTCTGGCAGATATCCACGTCGTGCAGATAGTCCTCCATAAACGAGCCGTAGAGGTAGCAAAGGTCGCGGGGGAGCGTGGGCTCTTTGGCAATAAACGCCTTTTCAAGCGCTTTGAGGGTGTTTTGAATTTCCCCTCGTCTGCCCTCTGCCTTGTAGGTGCGGATGATCTCCTCGCGCTCTTTGAAATACTCCTCTTTGCCAACATTAAGGTCGATTGCGATCTGCTGATAGTGCTCTGCGACCTGTGTGCCGAGGTTGCGACTGCCCGAGTGGATAACGAGGTATTTGCCGCCGTTTTCGTCCACGTCGACCTCAATGAAGTGATTGCCGCCGCCAAGTGTGCCGAGCGATCTTTCAAGACGCTTGGTGTCCTTTAAGCTTCGGTAGCAGCGAAGCTGTGTGAGGTCAAACTTTTCTTGTCTGCCCTCCCATACGTTTCTGCCGCAGGGGATGAAGTGTGCCGCCTCGTCCATCTTTTCAAAATCGACGTCGATCTTGCCAAGATACACGGTAAACATGCCGCAGCCGATGTCGACGCCAACCATGGAGGGAACGATCTTATCGGTTATCGTCATGGTCGTGCCGATGGTACAGCCCTTGCCGGCGTGAACGTCGGGCATGATTCTGATCTTCGAGGAGGCAAACGCCTCGGTATCGCATACCGCCTTGATCTGCTCGCGCGCGCCGTCTTCAAGCGTGGTGGCAAAGCACTTTGCGGTGTTAAATTTTCCTGTGACGTTGATCATAATACGACTCCTTTCATTGGAACTCATAAATCAATAGATCAATCAATTATCAAAAGCAATCGGTAATACGAAAGGCAGATGCGTGTCGAATTGCAACTGAATGACCGGTGTTGGAAAATCTTTGTGAAGCAAATCAATCTCCGAGATAGGAAGAATTGCAAACGGAAAATCGGGATCGGGTGCATAATTCTGCGCCCAACGGTAGGACGCCGTAACGGAACCGTCGGTGGCTACCGTTTTTTGTACAGTTTCCGGTCCTTTTACTATCGTACCGCAGATATGGTACCATCCGTTATACCAAATGGTTCCCTCCCGCTCTCGCTCTCCTGTGACGTTAAAGATTTCGGCAGGTTTTTGGGGGTCAATGCCGAGAGAGCGTAAAAAATTCACTACTGAAGCAGAAGCTTTCAGGATCGCTTTATCAAAATTCCGGCAGTCCGTGCAACCGCACTGTTCACTCGTAGTCGGAATGTCAGCACGCTCATAAAAAGCACGGGTACGTTCCACGTCAATATCAAGGATGTAATGAGAAAGTTTGAAAATCATGTCAATCTCCTTTCATACTGT